>JAZUQI010000169.1:0-14132 GCA_045605625.1 Clostridia bacterium | reverse complement strand
CCGTGACGGAGGGATTGCGGCCTCCCTTGTGAAAGGGAGATGGCACGGCGAAGCCGTGACGGAGGGATTGTGGCCTCCCTTGTGAAAGGGAGGTGCCCCGAAGGGGCGGAGGGATTGCTGCCTCCCTTGTGAAAGGGAGGTGGCACGGCGAAGCCGTGACGGAGGGATTGCTCAAAACACTTTAAATTCTTAATTCTTCATTCTGAATTTCAGATTTTCCCAAAAGATGATGGGAGGGGCAAGCCCCTCCCCTACGGAGAAAATAAATTCCGAATTCCAAATTCTCTTGCGTCAGGCCCATGCAAAAAGCCCGGCTGTTCACAGGAACAACCGGGCTTTTCTTCGACGGAATTAATACTTGCGCTTACGAGCGGCTTCCGCCTTCTTCTTGCGCTTTACGCTGGGCTTTTCGTAGTGTTCGCGCTTACGAACTTCAGCCAAAACACCAGCCCGTGCGCACTGACGCTTAAAACGCTTCAGAGCACTCTCCAAAGATTCGTTTTTGTTGACATGGACTTCAGACACTTGTTTTCCCTCCCTTCGCACATCTCGCCTGGATACGACGCCGGTTCTGCGGCGTCTACGCCGATCTTGGGCGAATGGCGACCGTGCGTCTATTATAACGCTTTCCGTTTTGTGCGTCAACAGATTTTTTATTACTTTTTTTGTTTTTACAATTCATTCAAAAATTCGGAAAAAATTTGACCAATTATGTCATGCTTTCGCTCATTTGCCGGCCGCCCAGGATGTGCAGGTGCAAATGGCTCACGCTCTGGCAGGCGTCCTTGCCGCAGTTGGACACCACCCGGAACCCGTTTTCCAGCTTTTCCGCTGCGGCAATTTTGCCGATGGCGGCAAACAGGGCGGTTTGGGCTTCCGGGGGCAGGGCGGAGGCTTCTGCAATATTGGCCACGTGGATTTTGGGCACCAGCAGGATGTGGGTGGGCGCCTGGGGGGCAATATCCCGGAAGGCGTAGCAATAGGCATCCTCATACACTTTGGTGGAAGGGATATCCCCCTTGATGATTTTGCAGAACAGGCAGTTTTCCATTGTGCGTTTCCTCCTTATTCATCCATGGCTTTCAGCTGCTTCACGGTATCGGCAAACACCTGCATGGCTTCCTTCACGGCGGTGGGCTTGGCCATATCCACCCCGGCGTACTTCAGCGCTTCAATGGGCGGCACGGAAGAGCCGGCGCTTAAGAACTTTTTATAATCTTCCACGGCCGGGGCGCCCAGCTTCAGGATGCGGTTGGCAATGGCCACGGCGGCGGAGAAGCCGGTGGCGTACTGGTACACATAGAAGTTGCGGTAGAAATGGGGGATGCGCATCCATTCGTTTTCGATGGTTTGATCCACCACGCATTCCCGGCCATAATATTTCTGGTTCAGTTCGTAATACACCTTGCACAGGGCATCGCCGGTGAGGGATTCGCCCCGTTCATACAGGACATGGCTTTCCTTTTCAAAGGTGGCAAACATGGTTTGGCGGAAGACGGTGGTGCGGAATTCTTCCAGCAGCTGGTTCAAAAGGAAGGCTTCGGCGGCCTTGTTGCCCTTGAACTTTTTCAGCAGGTGGTGCATCAAAAGCACTTCGTTGCAGGTGGAGGCCACTTCCGCCACAAACAGGGAATAGCCGGCCTTTTCAAAGCACTGGGCTTTATTGGAATGGAAGGTGTGCATGGCATGGCCCAGTTCGTGGGCCAGGGTCATGGCGCCGCCCAGGTCATCCGAGTGGTTCAAAAGCACGTAAGGATGCACGCCGTAGCAGCCCCAGGAATAGGCGCCGCTGCGCTTGCCCTTGTTTTCATACACGTCGATCCAGCCGTTTTTGAAGCCATCCCGCAGGGTGTTCACATAATCATCCCCCAGCACGGACAGGCCTTCGCACACCAATTCGCAGGCTTCGGGAAAGGTGATGGGCATATCAAAATCGCTGATGATGGGCACATACAGATCATACAGGTGCAGTTCATCAACGCCCAGCTTCTTCTTGCGGATCTGCATATATTCATCCAGGGCCGGCAGGGCATTTTCCACTTCGTTAATCAGGTTATCATACACGCTTTCGGGGATTTCCAAAGGATCCAGGGAGGCCTGCCGGGCGCTTTCATACTTCCGGGTGCGGGCCATGAACACATCGCCCTTCACGGAACCGGCATAGGCGGCGGCAATGGTGGACTTAAACTGGCCGAAGGTATCCTGCATGCCTTCAAAGGCGGCCTTGCGCACATCCCGGTTGCGGCTGCGCAGGAAGGGGCCCATGTTGCCGTGGGTGAGGCGCACCATATTGCCCTCTTCATCGGGCACCAGGGGCAGGGGCAGATCCACGTTATTGAACTTGCCGAACACATCGTTGGCCACATTGCGGATTTCCCCCATGGCGGCCAGCAAGGCTTCCTGTTCTGCCGGCAGCACATGGCTCTTTTGCCGGCGCAGCAGCCGCAGCATTTCGCTGAAATCGGCAAAGGAGGCATCGTTTTGCATCTCTTCCAGCACCGCATCATCCAGCATCAACAGTTCCGGATCCAGGTAAGCGGCGGCGCTGCGGGCAGCCACCATCAGCCGCATCACCCGGTCGTTCAGGGCCTGACGGGCAGGGTCGCCGTTATCTTCATCCCGGTACAGCCCGGAATAGATCATCAGCCTCTCCACCATTTCGTACAGTTTGGAATGCTCCAAAATGGCGGCCCGGGGATTTTCATGCACCTTGCCCTGCCATTTTTTCACGTTTTCCATCTGGGCCTTCGCCTGTTCAAAAGCGGCGTTGAAGGCATCCATGGAGGCATAAATGGGGGTCAAATCCCAGGTATAGCGGGGATCCATTTCATTGCGTGTTTTCAGTTCCTTAGCCATATAAAATTCATCCTTCCCGAGTTGGTATTTTTTTCGGCACATAGCCGGAAAATTTGGTTTGAGTTGCGCTGCTGCTTACATGCAGATCGCCCTTCACCTGCCGCAGCGTTTCCCGGCAGATGTGCAGGCCCATGCCCCGGCCTTCCCCTTTGCCGGAAAACCCGGCCTCGAAGATTTTTTCCGCCGTCTGGGGCGGAATTTCCGGGCCGTTATTGGCAACGGAAAAGGCAAAGCGGTTTACATCCTCCCATAGAACCACCTGAATTCTGGGCTTTTCCGTTTCCTTCAGGGCATCCATGGCGTTATCAATCAAATTGGAAAGCACCCGGCACATTTCCCATGCCGGAATGGTCAATTCCTTCCAGGCGGCCTTCACCGTCACATCCAGCGCAATGCCTTTTTCCTGGGCTTCGGTGGTTTTGGCCCGCAGCAGGGCGTTCACCGGGGCGCAGGCAGTTTTCAGGGTTTTGCTGAGGGATTGAATATCCCCGTACACCTGCTGGATATAGCCCTGGGCTTCCTGAAATTCTTCCATTTCCATCAGGCTGTATACCACTTGCAGGTGGTTGAGAAAATCGTGCCGCTGGGCCCGGAGGGCATGGTTCAGATCCGTCATCTGGGATACGGTTTCCCCAAGGCCGTGAAGCTTGATATGCATGCGCCTTGCGTGGATGGCATCCCGGATATCCACCACCGCCCCCCAGATGACCACCACCGCTAGCATCAGGATCAGGATATCGCCCAGAGAATCCTGCAGAACGTGGTTGAATTCATCCGTCAGCACATAGGCCGCCAGGGCCAGCATGGCCAGAATCTGGAATGTATTGATCACCACGGCGTACACCGTGGCCTTTTTTAAGTTAAACTGGGGCAGCATCTTCATGCTTCGCCTTCCATCTCCTTTTTCAGAAAGGCCAGAATGCGCCTTTCCATTCTGGAAATCTGCATTTGTGATGTTTGCATTTTTTCCGCCACCTGCCGCTGGCTGAGCTGCTTGACAAACCGCAGCAGGATAATTTTCCGTTCATTTTCCGAAAGCTTGGCAAAGGCCGCTTTCATATCCGCCCGCTGTTCAAACTGCAAAAAGCCCTGTTCCGTGTGGGGAATTTTTTCCCCGAGGGAAAGGCCCTCTTCATCCGTCTGATCCATGGAGAGGGTTTCAGAATGGGCCTGCAGCGCCTGCAAAACCCGGTATACATCCCAGCCCAGCTTTTCGGAAAGCTCCCGGGGCGTAGGCTCCCGGCGCATTTCCTGCAAAAAGGCGGCCCGTTCTTTGGAAAGAAGGATGCTGTCCTGCCGGATGGAGCGGGGCGTGTGCACAAGGCCCTGCTTATCCCGGATATAGTTTTGCAGCGTGCCCATCACCGTGGGGGTGACGTAGGTGGAAAATTTCAGGCCCCTGTCCGGGTTAAAGCCCCGGATGGCCTGCACACAGGCAAGGCACGCCGTCTGGTACAGATCCTCATATTCGATGCCCCGGTTGGCCAGGCGCCTGGCCATGGCCTTCAGCAGGGGATCGCATTGCAAAAGTGCGTTTTCCAAAGCAGCATCGGTTTTTTCTGCATGGAAGCGAAGCACCGCTTCATGCATTTCCTGGGCGTTCATTTTATACCTTGGCCGGCAGGATCATTCTGACGGTATGCACGCCGTTTTCATCCTGCTCCAGATCCACCTGCCGCACCAGCGTGCCGATGATGAGCCGGGCCATATCCGCATCCGCCGGCTGGGCCGAAGGCTGAATGCAGCCTTTGGCGGCGGAAAGGGCAACGTGGAGGCTGTCCTTCTTTTCTTCACAGGTGAGGGTGAGGCACTGCACCTGATAATCCTGATGCAGCAAAAGATCGCAGCTTTCATCCACCGCACTTCTTAAATCATCCATTACGTCCACCGGCACGTCATACAAGGCGCCCACCCCGGCAATGGCCATGCGCAGCAGCAGGGTGAAATCCTCCCGGGCCGGGATTTTCATATCCAATATCTTCATTTCGTCACCACTTTCATATCTTGTTCCGGCAAAAAGGCGGCCAGGGTTTCCAGGGCCTCTTCGCTGTTTCGAACCCACATTTCCCTGGGGCAAAGCAGGGTGATGTTTTCATCGGGCAGGTTCACATACACGGGGATGGGCCCCTGCATATCCGCAAGCAGGGCCTGAATGGGCCCCATCTGAGGGCGCTTCATCCGCAGGAAAATGCGCTCTTTGGCCTCCTTCGCCCGTTGGGCATCGGTGCGGTTATCCGGGGCGGCAGGCACGGTGAGGGGCTCGATGGTATCCACCAATAGTTTGGGGTCTTCCTCCTCCCGGATGGAAAGGCGGCCTGTGACCAGCACCGCTTCATCGGCGTTCAGCTGCCGGGCGAAGCGTTCATAGACCCTGGGGAACAACAGGCATTCAATTTGCCCGGCATGGTCTTCCAAGGTTAAAAAGCCCATCATGGCCCCTTTTTTGGTGGCCTTGGCGTGACTTTCCACCACCATGCCCCCCATGGCCACCTTCTTTCCGTCTTCCGAAAGGCCGCCGTCCGGCCCTTCCAGAATGTCCATCAAGGCGGTGGTGTTGAAGGAGAGGTGCTTCAGCGCCTCCGCATATTCATCCAAAGGATGGGCGGAGCAGTAAATGCCCGTCACTTCCTTTTCCTGCAAAAGCATTTCCTTCAGGGGGTATTCCTGCATGGGGGGATAGGTTTCCTCCGTGCGCATGGATTCCCCTTGCTGGCCCAGGTCAAAGAAGGATACCTGGCCGGAAACATTTTGCTTGCGCTGGTTCATCTGGGCATCCATGGCGCTTTCAAACACCGCCATGCACTGCACCCGTTTGGCCCCCAGCCGGTCAAAGCAGCCGGCCCGGATCAGGCTTTCCACCGCCCGTTTGTTCACATCTTCCCCGGCCATGCGGCGGCAGAAATCGAAAATATCGGTGAAGGGGCCGCTGCGCTCCCTCTCCCGGATGATGCTTTCAATGGCCCTTTCGCCCACGTTTTTGATGCTGCCCATGCCAAAGAGGATGCCGGGCTTTTTGCCCTCATGGGAAACGGCAAATTTGCCCATGGAACGGTTGATATCCGGGGGCAAAATGGGAATGCCCTTCTGGCGGCAATAGTAAATATACCCGGCAATTTTGGCGCTGTTGCCGGAAACGGAGTTCATCAGGGCGGCCATGAATTCCGCCGGGTAATGGCATTTGAGATACCCCGTGCGCAGGGCCACCACCGCATAGCAGGCGGCGTGGGGCTTGTTGAAGGCGTAGGATGCAAAGGAGCTCATTTCATCAAAAATCTGCTCCGCCACCTGGGCCTCAACGCCCTTGGACACGGCCCCGGGAATGCCCTCTTTTTCGGAGCCGTGCACAAACAGGGCCCGCTCCCGGGTCATCACGTCTTTTTTCTTTTTGGCCATGGCCCGGCGCACCAGGTCGCTCCGGCCATAGGAATACCCGGCCAGATCCCTGACGATTTGCATCACCTGCTCCTGGTACACCATGCAGCCGTAGGTCACATCCAGAATGGGGGCCAGCAGGGGGGAGAGGTATTGCACCGTTTCCGGGTGCTGCTTGCCCCGGATGTAGCGGGGGATGGAATCCATGGGGCCGGGGCGGTAGAGGGAAATACCGGCAATGATATCTTCAAAATTCCGGGGGCGCATGTTCATTAGGAAATTGCGCATGCCGCCGCTTTCCAGCTGGAACACGCCGTCCGTATCCCCGGCGCAGATCATATCAAACACTTTTTCGTCATCCAGGGGAATCTTTTCCGGGTCCACCTGAATGCCCTGCTGTGCCAGCAAATCCACCGTATCCCGGATGACGGTGAGGGTGCGAAGACCCAGAAAATCCATTTTTAGCAGGCCCAGCTTTTCAATGATGCCCATGGGGTACTGGGTGGTGATTACGTTATCGTTGCATTGCAGGGGCACGTAGGTGGTGGCCGGGTCCCTGGTAATCAGCACCCCGGCGGCGTGGGTGGAAGCATGCCTTGGCATGCCTTCCAGCTTCATGGCGGTATCAATCAGCCGCTGCACATCCGGGTCCGTTTCGTACATATCGGAAAGGGGCTTGCTTTGTTTGAGGGCTTTTTCCAACGTCATATCCAGGGCGATGGGCACTTCCCGCACCACCTGGTCCACCTGGGCATAGGGAAAGCCCAGCACCCTGCCCACATCCCGCAAAACGCCCCGGGCCGCCATGGTGCCCAAGGTGATGATCTGGCACACATGATCCGCCCCGTATTTCCGGGCCACGTAATCGATTACTTCCTGCCGCCTTTCGTAGCAGAAATCCACGTCAATATCCGGCATGGAAATACGCTCCGGGTTCAGGAAGCGTTCAAAGAGCAAATTATATTTCAGCGGATCCAGCATGGTGATGTTCAGGCAATAGGCCACAATGCTGCCGGCACCGCTGCCTCTGCCCGGGCCCACCATGATGCCGTGATCCTTGGCGTACTTGATGAAATCCCACACGATGAGGAAGTAATCCACATACCCCATTTTTTCAATGACGGAAAGCTCGTAATTCAGCCTCTCCATCGCTTCCTGATCGTTTTGGGGGTAGCGTTCATGCAGCCCCTGAAGGCACAGTTTCCGCAGCATGGACTGGCTGGTTTCCCCTTCCGGCACCTGATACCGGGGCAGATGTACCTTGGAAAAATCAAATTCCAGCTGGCATCTGTCCGCAATTTCCTGGGTGCGGTGCACGGCATCCGGGTAATCCGGGAAAAGGGCAAGCATTTCCTGTTCGCTTTTCACGTACAGTTCCCTGGTGGTCATGCGCATGCGGTTTTCTTCGTCCAATGTTTTGCCGGTCTGGATGCACATCAGCACTTCCTGGGCATCGGCATCGGCCCTGGTTTCATAATGGCAGTCGTTGGTGGCCACCAGCGGAATACCGGTCTTGCGGCTTATTTCCACCAGCCTTGGCAGCACCGTTTTTTCTTCCAGAATGCCATGATCCATGATTTCGATATAGAAATGATCCGGCCCCATGATGCGGCTCATGTTCCGCACATATTTTTCCGCTTCGGCCTCCTGCCCGTCCAGAAGCAGCTTGGGCAAATCGCCGCTGAGGCAGGCGCTCATGGCAATCAGGCCTTCGTGGTATTGTTCCAGCAGGGCATAATCAATCCGGGGTTTATAGTAAAACCCATCGGTGAACCCGGCGCTGACCAGCTTCATCAGGTTCTGATACCCTGTCATATTTTCGCAAAGCAAAATCAGGTGGCTGTATTCTTTGGTGAGGCTGCGCTTATCCTGCATATCGGGGCAGATGTACACCTCGCAGCCAATCACCGGGTGCAGGCCCTCGTCCTTCATGGCGGTGTAAAAATCAATAGCGCCGTAGAGTACGCCGTGGTCCGTAATGGCGCAGGATGTCATTTGCATTTCTTTCAGGCGCTTCACCAAATGCCGGATGCGGCAAGCGCCGTCCAGCAGGCTGTATTCCGTATGCAAATGCAAATGCGCAAAGCTCACAAAAAGCGCCCTCCCTGTGCCTATAAATTCCTACACTAATTATACCGCAATTTCAGGCAAATGAAAACACTTTACACAATAAAAAAACCACCGCCTTGCAGGATGCGCAAAACGGTGGGGAAGCTATGCTTATTCAAAGCTTACATGGATGGGGGAGTTGGTGGTGTGGACGGAAAGGGGCTTTTGCCCTTCCTGCCATGTGGGCAGGGAATTGCGGCCGTTGGTGGTGCGGCTTTCAATCTGCCAGAGGGATTGGGGGCCTTTCACCGTGCCGGAAATGGGGGAATTGCTGGTGCGCAGGCGAATGGAAGCGGCATCCAGCCCGCCCACTTTCACGCCGCCGTTGGTGGAGGAAACGGAAAGCGCCTGCTGGGCCTGCAGGTTCTGCACGCTGACGCCGCCGTTGGTGGTGCCAAGCGTCATATCGCCGCCGGACTGGCAATCCCGTGCGGCAATGCCGCCATTGGTGGTGTGGAAGGAAAACTGCTGCCGGGTGGCCGTATTGGCAATGGCCACGCCGCCGTTGGTGGTGTGGGCATCCAGGGAAATGCACTGCACGTCGCTGACGGAAAGGCCCCCGTTGGTGGTGCCCATTTCCACACGCATCAGCATCTGGGGCCCCTGCAGGGAAATGCCGCCGTTTTTGGTGAAGGCCTTCAGGTTGGCCATCATATCCCGGGGCACTTCCAGGGTGATTTCCACCTTGGGGCCGCCGATATGCACAAAGAAATGGAACAGGGAACGGCGGCTTTCGTCCTTCACTTCCCGAAGCAGCAGGGTATCCCCTTCCACTTTGGCTTCGTACACGTTCTGGGCCCTGGTGAAATAGGTGAGGCGCACCTGATCGTCAGGGGAGAGAAGCATTTTGATGCCCATATTGCCGGCCTGCAAATCGATGTGGTTCAGCCTCTCCGCCGGGCAGGTGATTTGCATCTTCTGCCATTCGGTGAAATCCGGCCGGGGCGTTTCCTGCCGGGGGGCGGCGCTCTTTTGCACATCCGCCGTCAACTGCCGGGCCAGGGTATCCGCATCCTCCATGGCGGCCACGGCTTCTTCTTCCGTCATGCCGCTTTCCATGCGGTCTTCCAGCATTTCGGTGCAAAACAGCAGGGCGGCTTCCTTTTCCTGCTCCGTCAGGGCGCTGAGGGCCTGGCTTAATTTTTGCAAATATTCCTGCTTATTCATGGGTTTCCTCCTTCGTGGTAGCGGATTGAATAAAGGCATATACTCGGTTTACGTCTTCCCATTCTTTCAGGAAGGCCTGAATCTGCATTCTGCCGTTTTCGGTGATCTGGTAGTATTTACGCAGCCTGCCGTTATGCTCCCGGGAATACACGGTTAAATGCCCGGCCGCTTCCAGCCGGCGCAGCACCGGGTACAGCGTGGATTCCGAAATGGGCATCAGGGTGGATACCTCCTGAATCAGCAGATACCCGTAGGAATCCCCTTTCAGCAATAGGGAAAGCACGCAGGCTTCCAGTAAACCCCGTTTCATCTGTGCATCCATGGGGATGAACACCTCCTTGCGAATAATATTATATGACGTATAGTATTATATGTCAATAGGGTATTGAAAAAATTATTTTTGGCGGCCCAGGCCCCTCCTGTTCTTGACAAGGAAAGGTTTGGGCGGTATGCTGAAAATGGAGGGATATGCGATGTGTATGATTCTGATCACGGCCAATGAGGAAGGGGAAAAATGCACCCTGAACATGGAATATGCCAGGGCCGTGGAATTCAGCGGCGGCCTGCCCTTTGTGCTGCCCCTGACGATGGATGAAAAACAGCTGCGCCGCTATATGGAAAAGGCGGATGGGCTGCTTTTATCCGGCGGCGGGGATGTGGAGCCTTCTTTGTACGGCCAGGAACGGCAGGAACAATGCGGCCCCTCCAGTGCGGTGCGGGATGCCATGGAAATTGCCCTGTGCCGCATGGCCGTGGAAAAGGGCATTCCGGTGCTGGGCATTTGCCGGGGGCTGCAGGTGATGAATATTGCCCTGGGGGGCACCTTGCACCAGCATATTGAAAACCACGCCCGGCATGATGTGCCCTGCGACCCGGTGCATGAAGCCCGGATCCTGCCCGGCACCCGGCTGCATGCCATTCTGGGCAGGGAAAGCGTGGGGGTCAATACCCGGCATCACCAGGCCATTTGGGAACTGGGAAAGGGCCTTGTGGTCAGCGCCCGGGCGGAAGACGGCATTGTGGAAGCGGTGGAAAAGCCGGGGGAAAATTTCTTCCTGGCGGTGCAATGGCATCCGGAAGGGTTATTCAGCCGCTATGACGATATGAAGAAGATTTTTGCTGCCTTTGTGGCGGCGGTAAAGGGGAACAAATGAAGCAAATCGCATTGGTGGCGGATATGCACGGCAATTGGCCGGCCACCCAGGCCCTGGCGGCGGATTTGGAACGAAGGGGCATCAAGGAAATTTATTGCCTGGGGGATATGATTGGCAAAGGCCCATCCTCCAAAGAAACCATGGCCTGGACCCTGGCCCATTGTTCGGTGATTCTTCGGGGCAACTGGGAAGAGGGCATCGGCCTGAAGCAATACCCCAAGGATGAATTTTATTATGAACAATTGGGAGAAACATACATGGCCCTTTTGCCGGGGCTGCCCATGGAGCATGTGTTCACCCTGTCCGGCCGGCGCATCCGCATGATTCACGGCCGGCCCATCCTTTCCGATGCGGTGGGGGTGCACCGGGAAGAAAGCTATTTTCGGCCCCTGATGGAAAACTGCGACGTGCTGATCTATGCCGATGCCCACAAAATCGGCCTGCGGTTACTCACCGGAAACAAAATGGTGATCAACTGCGGCAGCGTGGGCAACGGCCTGAATTTGAACATGGTGCAGTACGCCATCCTCACCGGGGAAGAAAACGATGCTGCCGCCCCCCTGGATGTGAACCTGATTACCCTGCCCTATGATAACGCCCGGGCGGCCCGGGATGCGCTGGAGGCGGAAAAGCAGGGCCTGGTGAAGGGCGATTTATTTGCCAAAGAAGTGATGACCGGGGTGTATGCCCGGCATCCGAAAACATGAGGTTAGCATGAAATTAACGTTTTGTCCCTTATTCAGCGGTTCCAGCGGCAATGCCATTTTCGTCAGCGCCGGGGATACCCGGATGCTGATTGATGCCGGTATGCCCGGCAGGGCCATTGAAAACGCCCTGCGCACCATTGATGTGCTGCCGGAAACCCTGACGGCCATTGCCGTCACCCATGAACATACGGACCATACCAAGGGCGTGGGCATCCTGAGCCGGAAATACCATATTCCCGTTTATGCCAACGAGCGCACTTTTCAGGCCATGGCCAAAACCGTGGGGGAAATTCCCAAATGCGACCGGCGGTATTTTGAAACCGGGGAAGATTTTTATGTGAATGACCTGGCCCTTTTGCCCTTCGCCATTTCCCATGATGCGGCGGAGCCGGTGGGCTACCGCATTTTCTGCGGCGGGGCCAGCGTGGCTGTAGCTACCGATATGGGGTATATGCCCAAGCACGTTTTGCGCACCCTGGCCGGCACCCAGGTGATGGTGCTGGAAAGCAATTATGACCCCTCCCTTTTGATGCAAAACCCCCATTACACCGCATTTCTCAAGCAGCGCATACGCTCCAACCACGGCCACCTTTCCAATGAGGATAGTGCCAACTGCCTGCTTTCCCTGTATGAAACCGGGGTGCAGCACGTGCTGCTGGGGCATTTGAGCGCCGAAAACAATACGCCGGAATTGGCCCTGTCCACCGCTGTGGAGCGGCTGACCCAGGCCGGTGTGGCGGTGAACGAGGATATCACGCTGGATATCGCCTGGCGGGACCGGGTGAGCCGGATGTTTGTGCTGGGGTAAAAAAGCGAATGAAAAACCGGAAGAGCATGCATTTGTTCTCTTCCGGTTTTTGCTTTCTGTCACTTTTTGACGAAACTTTTTTGTTTTCATTTTTATCATAATTTGGCCACACTTTTCGTATACTATAGACTGCGGAAAGTGATACCGAATTGGCTTCTATTTCCCTTTTCTGCTGCATAGAGTGGAGCAGAAGGAGGGCGGAATACATGCTAAAACAGGTTGATGCCGCAGGGCAGGCTGCGAAAGAAACGTCCAAGGCAGCGTTGGGAATGTATGGTGCGGTGATTTTGCTGATGGCGTTATCGGTGTTTTATGCCGCCGGGGCCCAAGGGCTGGCGGTGGCCGCCGCTAAGCGGGAATTGCCCATTTACTGTGTGGACCGGAATGATGGGAAAATTGCCATCAGTTTTGACGCCGCATGGGGCGGCGATCAGACGGAAGAAATTTTGAACATCCTGGATGCATACGGGGTGAAAACAACGTTTTTTCTGGTGGATATCTGGTCCGAAAGGTTTCCGGAACTGGTGAAGATGATCGATGCCCGGGGCCACGAAATTGGCAACCATTCCACATCCCATCCCCACATGACCAAGCTGAGCGCAGCCCAGATGGCCAAAGAATTAACCGCCATGGATGACCGGCTGGAGGGCCTGATCGGCAAAAGATCCAAGCTGTTTAGGCCGCCCTACGGGGATTACAATAATCTGGTGGTGCAAACGGCAAGGGCACAAGGGTACGAAGTAATTCAATGGAGCGTGGATTCCCTGGACTGGAAAAACAGGGGCGTGGAGGATTTGGTGCAAAAGGCCACTCGGAATGTGCAATCCGGGGATATCATCCTGTTCCACAACGATTCCAAGTATATTTTACAGGCACTGCCCAGGGTGCTGGAAAGCCTGCAAAAGCAGGGGTTTGAGATCGTTCCCGTATCGGATATGATTTTGAACGGCAGCACCGTGATTGACACACAAGGCCGCCAGAAAGCGGCCCCTACAACTGCACCGGAGGTAGAAAAACAATGATGGAAACAGAAAATAATCTGCTGCGGCTTTGCGGCGTGATTGAAAATACACCCGTGGTGGATCACGAAGTATTCGGCGAACAATTTTACCGGATGGATCTGAAAGTGCCCCGGCTGTCCGGCGCGGCGGATATTCTGCCCGTCACCGTTAGTGAACGGCTGATGAACGGGGAAGTGGCCCCGGGCATCCGCATCAGCGTAAGCGGCCAGCTGCGCTCCTATAACAAGGTGATCGGCGGCAGCGGCCGGCTGTTGCTTACGGCCTTTGCCCAGCAGCTGGAAACCCCGGATGATAACGAAAACCCCAACGTCGTCCAGCTCACCGGGGCCATCTGCAAGCCGCCCTCCTTCCGCACCACCCCCTTTGGCCGGGAAATTGCGGATCTGATGCTGGCGGTGAACCGGGCCTTTGGCAAAAGCGATTATATTCCCTGCATCGCCTGGGGCCGCACCGCCCGGTACGCCGCCTCCCTGCAGGTGGGGGATAAGCTGAAAATTCAGGGCCGCTTCCAAAGCCGGGAATACCAGAAACAGCTGCCCGACGGCACCGTGATGAACCGCATTGCCTACGAGGTTTCCATCAGCCGCCTTTCCTGCCTGAAGGATGAAATGCCCCTGCCGGAAAGCTTGGGGGAGGGGGAGCAGAGGGGAATGCAGAGTTGAATGAAGAAGGTAGAAAGAGGAATTCGGAATGCGGAATTTGTAATGCCTTGACATAACTGGGCAACCATGTTCCCCATTGGTGTTCGTTGCCCCAAAAGCCTTCTCCTGGAGGGGAAGGTGCAGACTGTAAAAAAATACTCCGGGGATGTATGAAGGGGCCGCAGCCCCTTCATATGTAATCCGCAGCAGGGGCTTTGCTCCTGCGAGGCGCGCCCATGGCGCTTCCTCTATCAATTTACGGCCGTAAAAATAGGGTTTGCAGCTTCTGCTAAGAG
>JAZUQI010000168.1:0-3729 GCA_045605625.1 Clostridia bacterium | reverse complement strand
CCAGTTTTTCACCGATCAGGCCGTAATCCATGAACGATCGCCTCCGGTTATTTTTCGGCATAGGCACCAAGGAACACGAAATGCTCGGTGCGCTTTTCCAGTTCGCAAATCAAATCCACCACAGCAGGATCCCGAAGATCTGCTTCAAAATCGAAGAAGAAGCGGAATTCAAATTCACGGCCGGGAATGGGGCGGCTTTCCAGCTTGGTCAGGTTCACGCCGGCAAGAGCCAGGCGGGAAATGATGCTGTTGAGCGCACCGGGAGCGTGGGGCAGATTGAACATGATGGAAACCTTTCCGGCGTTGGGATACACCTGCATATCCCGGGCAATGCAGATGAACCGGGTGAAGTTATTCTGCACGTTGCTGATATTTTCTTCCACGATATCCAGGTTATACAGTTCCGCACACATAGAGGAAGCAATCACGGCCACATCATCCCCAGCTTGCACCACATAAGCGGCGGCCACAGCGGTGTTTTCCATGGCCTCCGCCACAACGCCCATTTGCTTTTCCAGCCAGTCGCTGCATTGGCGCAGGGCCTGTTCGTGGGAAACGATTTTGCGGATGGGGCCGGTGGCGCCCTTCCGGCGCATGAGGCAATGATCAATGCGCAAACGGCAGGCACCAACGATGTGGAAAGCATGCTGTTCCATCAAATCATACACCTGGGTGACAGAACCGGCAGTGCTGTTTTCCAGCGGCAGAATGCCATATTTGCACATGCCCTTTTCCACGGCGCTGAACACATCGTTGAAACTGGAGAAATACAGAATGCTGGGATATTCAAACAGTTTTTCGCAGGCCTGCTGGGCATAAGCGCCTTCCGTGCCCTGGCAGGCAACGATGGCCCGGTTGGGCAGGGAACGGGCGGAAGGATTTTCAATCAGCTGCAAAAGTTCTTCCCGAAGGGGCGAAGTATAGCCCATCTGCTGGGACTGGTAATTGCAGCTCAAATCAAACATGGTTTTGAAAAAGCTCTTGATATAGGGGGCATAGGTATCCCCGGCCTGCTCCGTCACCCGGTTGATAATGTTTCTTTCCCGGGCATGATCCCGGATGGCCTTGCCGCTTTCTTTTTTGGCCTTTGCCACTTCCGTTACGGTATCCATCCGCTTTACAAGCAGGTTTGTCAATTGGGTATCAATTTCATCAATGGTTTCCCGAATATGTTCCAGTTCCATGGTTAATTTCCTCCTTCATATTCCAGCAGCATATCATATAAAACACAGGCAACCACCGCTTCCATCACCGGCACAGCCCTGGGCACAATGCAGGGGTCATGCCGCCCGGTTACGGAAAGGGGCACATTTTCCTTGGCAGAAAGCGAAACGGATTTTTGTTCCTTGGCAATGGAGGGAGTGGGCTTTACCGCCATGCGGACGATGAGGGGCATACCGGTGGTGATGCCGCCCAGCACGCCGCCGTGATGATTGGTTTTTGTGGTGATTTTTCCGTCTTTCATTTCAAAGGCATCGTTGTGCAGGCTGCCCGGCATTTCAGATGCCGCAAAACCTGTGCCAAATTCCACGCCTCGCACCGCAGGGATAGCGAAAAGTGCTTGGCTCAGCCTGTTTTCCACCCCGTCAAACATGGGGTCTCCAAGGCCGGCAGGCAGGCCGGTGGCATAGCAAGAAATCACGCCGCCCACGGAATCTCCCTCCGCTTTTGCCTGCAAAATGGTGTTTTGCATGGCTTCTTTTGCCTTGGGATTGATGGTGGGGAATGCATCATCATTAATGGCGGATAAATCAGGGGAAACGGCATCCGGCACATCATCTTTCACGTTGGCAATGGAAGCAATGTGGGCTTTGATTGCAATGCCTTTCTTTTCCAGCAACTGCATGGCCAGGGCACCGGCAAAGCACAGGGGCGCCGTCAGACGGCCGGAAAACTGGCCGCCGCCCCGAATATCATTGGCGCCATGGAATTTGGTAAAGGCCGAAAAATCCGCATGGCCGGGCCGGGGCACATCCTTCAGTTTTTCGTAATCCGCAGAATGCTGGTTGCTGTTTTCAATGCGGATGGCAAGGGGCGCTCCGCAGGTAGCCCCCGCTTCATTCAGGCCACTTAAAATTTCCGGCAGATCCGCCTCTTTTCTCGGGGTGCCAAAGGGATTTTTGCCCGGAGCACGACGAGCCATAAAGGCAGCCACCTGATCCCAATCCGGGGTGAACCCGGCAGGCAAACCCTCAATCACCGCACCAATGGAGGGGGCGTGGGATTGGCCGAAAATCTGCACATGAAACCGGTTTCCAAAATGATTAGCCATGCACCTTTCCTCCAAGCTGTTGATAATCTTCAAAGAAATGAGGATAACTCTTCTGTACGGCTTCGGCGCCTAAAATGGTCACATTACCCGAAGCGCAGCTGGCAGCCAATGCGGCGGCCATGACGATGCGGTGATCGTTACAGCCATCCACTGTGCAGCCGGTAAAGGGGCGGCCACCGTGAATGATTAGCCCTTCCGGCTCTTCCGTTACCTGCTGGCCAAGGGCAGTAAGCATCTGGGCAACGGCGGTCAGCCGGTCACTCTCTTTCATCCTGAGTCTACCGGCGCCGGTGAAGTGGGTGGCAGCATTTACCGTACATGCTGCAACGGCCAATGCCGGCAGGCTGTCCGGCGTCTGGGAAACGTCAATTTCATTGCCCAGCCGTTTCAACTGTTCAAGAACCAAACGATCGCCCTGGCAGGAAAATTCGTTTAAGCCTTCCATACCGACGGCATGGCCCATCTGATTGGCGCAATGCCAGAATACGGCGGAGCTCCAGTCCCCTTCGGTGGTGATGGTGCCCGGGGAATGATAACGCTGCTTTCCGGGAACGAAAAAACCCTTGTCAAGCCTGTCCATCCGTATGCCGAATTGCTGCAGCACATGAAGGGTGATATCCAGATAGGCGGCGGATTCCAGCGCCGTGGTAAAGCGGATTTCGCTGTCTTCCTCGCAAAGGGGCAAAGAAAGCAGAAGCCCGGTGATATATTGGCTGGAAATGTTTCCGGCAATTTCATACAGGCCGCCGGTAAGCTTTCCTGCCAATTGAATGGGCAAAAAATCATTGCTTACCGTAACGCCGTGATGCCGCATGGCTTCCAATAGCGGTGCATTGGGCCGCTGCGGAAGCCGTCCGGCGCCTGTAAAAGTTGCACAAATGCAAAGCACCGCAGCCACAGGCAGCATAAACCGAAGGGTGGAGCCGCTTTCGTTGCAAAAAAGCGCAGCTTCCTTTGGCGCTTCCTGAATGGGCTGAATGGAATAGCCTTTGCCATCTGCAAGGGCGCTTGCGTTGGCCCCAAGCTGGCTGATGCAATGCAGCGTTGCTTCAATATCCTTGGAGAGGGTGTTCACATACAAAGTGGTGGGGGCATCAGACAAAGCAGCGGCAATCAATTGCCGGTGGGCGAAGGATTTGGATGCCGGAATTTGCACCGTGCCCTTCAAAGCGGAAGGGGAAAGGGTGATGTTTATGCCATTATCTCCTTCATCATGGCGATGCCTTTTTCAAACATCATTTCCAGTTCGGAAACAGGGGTTTTTGCAATGCGGCATTTGCCGATTTCTTCCGGCAGAATCAAATCCACGGTTTCGCCTGTGCGCTTTTTATCCGTAAGGGCCGCCTGGGCCAGTTCCCTGGGATGATGGTTTGTGAGGGAGGGCAGGCCGCAGTTTGCATTTGCTTCCATGATACGCTTGCACACATCCTTTTTCCCGGCGGCCCCGGCAGCGATAG
>JAZUQI010000167.1:0-1822 GCA_045605625.1 Clostridia bacterium | reverse complement strand
ATATCGAAAATGCCCTTGCGGCAATGCTCGCACCGGTAATGGGGCGGCAGGGCGTTCACTTCGGTGATGTTACACATAAACGCCACCAGGGAAGAACCCACGCTGCCCCGGCTGCCCACCAGATACCCATCGGACAGGGATTTGGTTACCAGCTTATTGGCAATGGAATAGAGGGTGGCATAGCCGTAACCGATGATGGATTTCAGTTCCTTATCCAGCCGGGCTTCCACAATTTCCGGCAGTTCATCGCCGTAAAGGGCGTGGGCCTTATCCCACGTCATGGTGCGGATATCGTTTTCCGCCGTTTCCCAGAAGGGGGAGAAAGTGGTTTTTCCTTCGGGATGGGGCGGGAACAGACGCACATCCCCCACCTTTTCCGCAATCTTCCGGGGGTTATCAATCACCACTTCTTTGGCTTTCTTTTCCCCCAGATAGGCAAATTCCTGCAGCATTTCATTGGTGGTTTTGAAGTACAGGGGGGGCTGGTGATCCGCATCGGAATAGCCCTGCCCGGCCTGCAAAATGGCCCGGAACTGGGCGTCCTTGGGGTCCAGGAAATGCACGTCCCCGGTGGCCACCACAGGAATGCCCAGCTTTTCGCCAATGCGCACAATGCGCCGGTTGAAATCCCGGAGGGCTTCTTCATCCGAAACCCTTCCTTCCCGCAGCAAAAAGCCGTTATTGCCAATGGGCTGGATTTCCAGGTAATCATAGAACCTGGCAATTTTGCACAGCTTTTCTTCACTGGCCCCATCCACCATGGCGCTGAAAAGTTCTCCGCTTTCGCAGGCGGAACCCACAATCAGCCCCTTGCGATATTTCTGAATCACGGAACGGGGCATGTGAGGCCTGCGGCGGAAATAATTGAGATGGCCCTCGGAAATAAGGTGGTTCAAATTGGTCATGCCATCCTGGGTGGCGGCCAGCAAAATGATGTGCCAGGAATTGCCCAGGGTGCAGTTTTTGCCGATGCCGTTGAGATCGGAAAGCTTTTCCGCCCCGGCCCGTCCGGCTTCATCCAGCATCCGGGCCAGGCACTGGGCCGTGGCCGCCGCATCGTTCACCGCCCGGTGGGCATCTTTCAGGGATACCCCCAGCCTTTTGCACACGCTGCCAAGGCGGTGGCTTTTCAGATCCGGGTACAGTTTCCGGGCCAGGGTCAGGGTATCCAGCCGGGGAACGGTATATTCAATGCCTTGCCGCTTCAGCTCGCTTTCCAGCACGGCGCAGTCAAACTTGGCATTATGGGCGGCAATGGGGCAGCCGTCCATGAACTTCAAAAGTTCCGGAATGGTTTGCTCCGCCGTGGGGGCATCCCGCAGCATCTGATCGGTGATGTGGGTGATTTCCACAATTTTCGCCGGCAGCACGCAGCCGGGGTTCACCAGCGTTCCGTAGCTGTCCACCACCTGGCCGTTCCACAATTTCACCGCACCGATTTCAATGATGCGGTCTTTTTGGGTATTGAGGCCGGTGGTTTCAAAATCCAGCACAATGATGGGGGTGTTCAGGGGCAAATCCCCTTCCCCTTCCACCACTTTATCGTCATCCGTCAAATAGCCTTCCACCCCGGGAATCAGCTTGATGCCGTTTTTCTTGGCGGCACCGAAAGCTTCCGGGAAAGCCTGGGCCACCCCATGGTCCGTCACCGCAATGGCCGGGTGGCCCCATTCCGCCGCCCGTTTGATCAAATCGGAAGCGGAGGAAACGGCGTCCATATTACTCATATTAGTGTGCAGGTGGAGTTCCACCCGCTTTTCTTCGGCGGTATCTTCCCGTTTGGGCAGGGAAATCTTGGTCACATCCCGGGCCATTACCACCG
>JAZUQI010000166.1:0-3170 GCA_045605625.1 Clostridia bacterium | reverse complement strand
CAGGGCATCGTAATTATCCGGCTCTTTTTCCGCCTGGCGCACGGCATCTTCGGCAATCACCCGGGCCACCGTCAGAATGGTGCCTTCCTTGGGCTTCATCACGGCTTTATAGGCCGTTTCTGCGCCCCGCTTCAGGGCCTTGGCAAACTGCAGGGGGGTGATTTTTTCCACGCCTTCCAATTCCCGGGCAAAGCCACGGTACAGCTGGCTGGTGATTACGCCGGAATTGCCCCGGGCGCCCCGCAGGGCCCCCTTGGCCATGGCTTCCGCCGCTTCATCCGCCCGGGTGAATTCCTTCTGGTTCACTTCCCGGGTGGCGCTGGGCATGGTCAGGCTCATGTTGGTGCCGGTATCGCCGTCCGGCACGGGGAATACGTTCAAAGCGTCCACCGCTTCACGGTTCTTTTCCAGTAAGGCTGCCCCGGCCAGCATCATTTCACGCAGCAGCAGCCCGTCAATTGCTTGTACCTGAATCAAAGGTTTTTCCCTCCGTTCAATTTGTGGTCATGTACGGCAAAACTTAAATACGAATGCCTTCCACACTGATATTGACGGAGCGAACCTTAACCCCCGTCATGCTTTCCAGCTTATAACGGACCACTTCCACAATGGTCTTGCACACTTCCGCCACGCTGATGCCGTATTCCACCACGATGAACAAATCCACATCCAGTTCATCGTTCACCATGCGGACCTGCACCCCACGGCTCAAATTTTCTCTGCCCAGCCATTCCACCAGGCCATCCTTTGCACGCTTGGAGGACATGGCCACGATGCCGTAGCATTCCAGGGCAGCATAACCAACAACCTTCAGCAGCACATCTTCGGAAATAAAGATGGTGCCGATATCATTTTTCACTTTACATTCCATAGCTTTGTGAACCTCCTTGGCTGCCATTGACCCATCGGGTCACTTGATAGTATACGTTATTTTGGCGCAGGATGCAAGCAAAGATTTTCTTTTCGTGGAAAATATTGCGGTTTTTGCCCGGTTTTTGGCCCGTCTTTCGTCCCTTTTGAGAGAAACTTTTTTCTCTTTGCTTGTGCTGGGCCCACTTTTCATGTATAATGAAGAAAAAGAGAGTAACCCGGCGGATGTTTGAAAGGAGCTTGGTTCGTTATGAAACTGAATGTATCAGCCCTTGTGGATCAAAAAGCCTGGCAGGCAGGCGGCTTTACCCTGCCCCAATTTGATGTGCATGCCCTGAAAGAAAAAACAAAGGCAGCCCCCACCTGGCTGCATCTTGGCGCCGGCAATATTTTCCGGGCTTTCCCGGCGGCGGATCTGCAGCTTTTGATCGATCAGGGGCTGCATGATACCGGCGTAATCGTGGCCGAATGCTTTGACGGCGAAATCATTGATAAGGCCTATACGCCTTTTGATTGCCTGTCCGTTTTGTGCGTGCTGAAAAGCGATGGATCGGTGGATAAGAAAGTGATCGCCAGCGTGACCGAAGCCCTCCGCTGCGACGGCAAAAACCCGGCGGATGATCAGCGTCTGGAAGAAGTGCTTGCCGCCCCCTCTTTGCAGATGGTGTCCCTCACCATTACGGAAAAGGGCTATGCGGTGAAAAATGCCAAGGGCGAAATTCTGCCCTTCATTGAAAAGGATATTCAAACAGGCCCCCGGGGCGCCGCTTCCACCATGGGCAAGCTGGCCGCCGGGCTGTACCGCCGCTTCCGGGAAGGGGCCCATCCCATTTCCCTGGTCAGCATGGATAACTGCAGCGGCAACGGCGATAAATTAAAGGCCGCCGTTTTGTGCATTGCCATGGGCTGGGGCCAGCTGGACCTGGTGGACGGTTCTTTCCTCAAATATCTGACGGATGGTAAAAAGGTGGCCTTCCCCATCTCCATGATTGATAAGATCACCCCCCGGCCCGATGCCAAAGTGGCCAGGATGCTGGAAGAAGCCGCCTTTGAAGATGTGGATACCATCATCACTGAAAAGAACACCTACACCGCCGCCTTCGTCAACGCCGAAGAAACGGAATACCTGGTGATTGAAGATCTGTTCCCCGCAGGACGGCCGCCCTTTGAAAAGGCCGGCATCTATTTTACGGACCGGGAACCCGTGGATAAAACCGAAAAAATGAAGGTGTGCACCTGCTTGAACCCCCTGCATACCGCCCTGGCCATTCTGGGCTGCCTGCTGGGCCATACCAGCATATGCGGCGAAATGGGGGATGATGACCTGAATCAACTGGTGCACCGCCTGGCCTATCAGGAAGCCATGCCGGTGGTGGTGAACCCCGGCATCCTCTCCCCGGAAAAATTCGCCGGGGAAGTGCTGGAAAAGCGGCTGCCCAACCCCTTCATGCCCGATACTCCCCAGCGCATCGCCACCGATACCTCCCAGAAGCTGCCCATCCGCTTTGGCGAAACCATGAAGATGTACCAGAAACGGGAGGATTTGAACCTGGCCGATTTGCAGGTAATCCCCTTCGTGCTGGCGGCATGGCTGCGCTACCTGATGGCCCTGGACGATACCCTGGCCCCCTTCTCCCCCAGCGCCGATCCTTTGCTGGAAACGGCCCAGGGCCTGGTTTCTTTCCTGAAAATCGGGGAAACGGTGGAAAAGGAACAATTGAAGGATATCCTTTCCCGCAGCGATATTTTCGGCCTGAACGTGTACGAAACGCCCCTTTCCGATACCGTAACCTTCTGGCTGAACAAAATGCTGAAAGGCAGCGGTGCCATCCGCAGCGCTTTGAAGGAACTGCTTCGCTGATATAAGAAAAACTCGAAAAGCCTCCTTTTCGCAAGGAGGCTTTTTTCATCTTCAAACAACACCAAATTATTCTTCATTCTTAATTCTTCATTCTTAATTCTTAATTCTTAATTTCCCCCAACACTCTATCATTCCTTCACTCCTTCATTCCTTCACCTCTTCACCCCTTCACCCCTTCACTCCTCACCCCATTTCCTCCAGCACTTCCCGGGTGATGGCCTGCAGGCGGCCAAAGTCCATGGCGTCAATATAATACCTCTCCAGCCGGTCGTGGGCTTCTTTTGCTTCCGCCAGCACATCCGCGGCCTGATGCAGGCACAAATCATACCCCGCCCGGTTGAAGGAAAAGCGGCTTTGCTGCCCCCGCAGCACACCCTGATGCAGCTGGGGGCTGAGAATGCGTGCGCCTTGAGGGGCGGCGGTGGTAAACACCACGTCC
>JAZUQI010000165.1:0-5246 GCA_045605625.1 Clostridia bacterium | reverse complement strand
CGCCTTCAGGGGGGCGCCGGGGGTGAAATCATAGGGCAGGGAAAGGGCGGTTTCTTCCGCCTGGGCGGAGGGGAACAGGAAGGGCAGCAACCCTTCTTCTTCATAATCGCCCCAGGCTTCCCACTGGGCTTCGCTCACCATGGTGGGGGAGGAAAGCACGAAGGGCATCAAAAGGATCAGGGCGGCGCACAGCACCGTCAGCACAATACGATACGATAGTTTCATTGGTTTTCTCCTTTATTTTTCGTCCGCCGGGAAGACCCAGGCTTTTTGAATGCGGAAGTTCACCATGTACATCCCCACGTCAATCACCACTTTCAGCAGGATGTGCAGGATGTTGGCCTGCACGAAATGATCCAGCCAGCCAAAGAGCAAGGTGGTGATGATCAGGGAGGCGGCGGCCAGGATGATGTAGCGCTTCACGGCGCCCTTGCTTTCCTTCACCTGGAAGGCGAAGTTTTTGTTCAGCAGGTAATTCACCGGGGCGCTGCAAAGCCGTGCAATGGGGGCGGCAATGAGGGCCTTCACGCTGAAGGGAATGCCAAGGAACACAACATCCGGCTGATCCTTAAACACCCAGAACATCAAAAGGGATAATACCAGATAATCCAGCAGGAAGGAAAGAATGCTGGCGGCGCTGTAACGGAAGAAGGAACCCAGCAGCAGTTTATAAATTCGCCAGCTATCACGCAGGGGATGGAAATGGCTGCCCTTGTTTTCATCCAGGTACACCGTTTCAATGCCCACGGCCCGCATGGCAATTTTCCTTTCGGCGCAGTGGATCAGCTGGTTCATTTCATATTCAAACCGGTCTCCCTGCACATTCAGCATAAAGGGAATCAGCGTGGAAGGGAAGGCGCGCAGGCCGGTTTGGGTATCCGGCAGCCACTTGCCGTAAAACACCCGGAACACGATGGAGGTGATCCGGTTCCCCAGCCGGGATTTGGGGGGCACCTGCTTGCTTTTCATGGAAAAATCCCGGCTGCCAAGCAAAAGTTCTTCCGTATCGGAAAGCTGGGCGGTTAATTTCAGGGTATCCGGCACGGTGTGCTGGCCATCGGCATCGGCGGTGATGATGCCCCGGATTTTGGTTTTTTCCATAATGAACTGAAAACCCGTGCGCAGGGCCTGGCCCTTGCCATGGTTCACATCATGGTGCAGCACGTGGCAGCCGTCCATCTGGGACAGCTGTTCAAAAATGGGCTGGTATTCCGGGGCGGAACCATCGTCCACCACCAGAATCAGGCCGTAATCGGCGGCCAGCAGTTCTTCCACATACCGGGGCAGGCGCTCATCCGGGGAGAGGGAAGGAATCAACACGCAGCATTCCTGTGGTTTCATGTAAGGTTACCTTCTTTCGTAGGGTCATTCCATCATTTTGGTATCCAGATAATCCTGCACCAGGGGCGTTGCATCCATTTGGGCGCAGGCATGCAGGGTTTGTTCAAAATCGCTTCGTGCGGCGATACGGAAGGCGTATTTTTCCACATAGGCTTTCAGGAACGCATCCGTTCCCTCCGGCAAAAAGGCATCCAGCCCGTGCAGCAGGGCGGCCCCTCTTCCGTACACGATGGTGCGGTAATCCCTCAGGGAAGAAAAATAGGAAAGGGGGCTGGCCGGGGTCAGGCCGCCGGGGATATGCTCCTGCATGGGGGCATCCACCCGGTAATAGCGCAGGTTTTCCGCTGCCGTTTTTCCGTGCCGCTTTTCAATGAACCGCAGCATGGCCCATTCGCACAGGGCTTCATCCTGCCAGGGCTGGTTCACGGAATCCGACCCCACCAGGGCATAAAACCATTGATGGGCCGTTTCGTGGGCAATGATTAGTTCCAGCGTATCTTTCATTTCGCCGGAGAAATATTTCTTGTCCACCACCGCCATGCAGGGGTATTCCATGGCCCCGGGGGCAAAGGCGGCGCTGCATACGGAAAAGGTTTCGTAGGGGTAATCCCCATACAGGCTTTCGTAGGTTTCCAGGGCGGCTGCGGCGTATTCCAGGGCCCGTTTGGCGGCCGCTTTTTCCTCCGCATAGGAAAGCACCCGGGTGTTCCCCACCTGTTTTTCCGCAGGCGCTGCGTATTCCCGGCTCAACGCCAGCCCCACATCCCGAAGGGCCAGGCCTTCTCCCCTCCATACCCCGTCCTTCTCCTTTTGCAGGGGAACGGAGCACACCGGGGTGAACTCCTCCGGCGCATGGAGGGCAATGCGGAAATTGGCGCAGGCGCTGTAAAAGGGGTCGCCCACGGGGGTGTAGGCATCCTGCCGCCAGGCCCCTTCTTCATATACGGAAAGCAGGGGCAGCACATTGCCTAAATGATAGGTGCCGTCTACATAGCCGGTGCGGTGGGCGCAGTTGGGCAATTGCACCACGCAGCGGATGAACAGCGTGCCGCTTTCCCCGGGGGCCAAAGGCCCCACATCCACCGAAAGGGCGGTTTCCATTTCGTCCAGGAAATGATGGGCGGCCGCTTCCCCCTGCCATTTCACATCGTGCAGCATCACCTGCCCCACGGAAAAGCCGTTTTCGTAGCACAGGGCAAAAAGCTCCTCCGAGGCGGCCGGGCTAAAATCCTCCGTGCGGTAGGCGTTGGGCCAAAGGCGCAACACCACCTGGGAAAGGCTTTCCCCGGTGCGGTTTTGCAAGTGAATTTCTTCGGTGATGGAAAGGGTGTGGTTTTCGGCATCCAGTTTCAGGGTGACGGCATAATCATCCATTTCTTTGGCTGCTGCCAGGAGGGCCGGGGAGGGCCCGGGGGCATTCCCTTTTCGGGGCAGCAAAAGCAAAAGAAGCCCAAGGGCTGCCAATAGGCATACCCCTCCTATTATACAACGTTTCTTCCGCATTTTCTACCCCCTCCTTTCCCGGGAACAGCAAATTCTCCATCATTATAACACAGGATAAGGGCATTTCCTTCCCTGTTTTCAAAAAATCAGCAAAAATTTACGCTTCATTCATTTTCTTTGTCATTGCAGCCCGGGAAAAAAGCGGTATAATGGAAAGGAAGAATGTGGATGGAGCGTTGCCTAATGAAGCCGATTTTTGTTCGGGAAAAATCATTTTATCAGTCCATGGTGCGCCTGGCCCTGCCGGCGGCCCTGCAGGCCCTGCTTTCCTTGCTGGTGATGCTGGCGGATAATGTGATGATCTCCCGGTATGATGCCGCTTTTCTGGCCCCGGTGAGCCAGGCCAATTCGGTATCCACCTTTGTGATTGCCGCCCTGAACGGCATTGGCAGCGGCGCCGTGGTGCTGGTGAGCCAGTACTGGGGCAAGAAGGATGAAAACGCCATCCGCCGGGTGTTTTCCGTAACGGCGGCGGCGGGGCTGATGGTGGCCGCCCTTTTTGTTTTGCTGATTGAGTGTATGCCGGGAACGGTGGTTTCGCTGGTGCTGGACCCGGCCTTGCAATCCCTCACCCCGGTGGCGGTTTCTTACTTGCGCATTGCCTGCCTTTCCTTCCTGCCCTTTGGGCTGATCAGCGCCCTGGTTGGCTGCATGAAGGGGGTGGAGGTGGTCAGGGTCACGCTGTATGCCGCCGTGCTTTCGCTATTTTCCAATGTGCTGATGAACGCCGTTTTGATTTTCGGCCTGGGGCCCGTTCCCTCCCTTGGGGTGGAAGGGGCGGCTGTGGCCACGGTGCTGGCCCGGATGATAGAGCTTTTGGTGGTGTGGGTCTACTGCTTCCGAAAGCAAAAGGCCCTGGCCATCCGCCCCCGGGATTTGTGCTGCCACAAGGCCTGGGCCTGGAAGGATTATGCCCGGTTCGGCGCCCCGGTGGGCTTTACCGATGCCCAGTGGGCCTTGGTGGGCCTGATGAAAATGAGCATCATCGGCCATCTGGGGGCCACCATGATGAGCAGCGTGAACATCACCGATACCATGATGAACCTTGGCACCATGTTCACCTTCGCCCTTTCCGGCGGCGCTTGCGTGCTGGTGGGCAAGGCGGTGGGGCAAAAGGATATGGAAAAGGTGCACGCTTACAGCCGCACCATTCAGGCCATGTTTGCTCTGATTGGCCTATTGATGGCGCTGGTGGTGATCCTGCTTCGCCGGCCCTTTATTTCCCTGTATGGGCAAAGCACCGATGTGGAAACGCTTTCCTATACCCTGATTTTCATCGGCGCCATCACCCTGATGGGCACCAGCTACCATGCCTCCTGCTTTGTGGGCATCAATCGGGGGGCCGGGGATAACCGGTTTGTGATGCTGGTGGATTTGGTGTGCGGCTGGCTGGTGGTGCTGCCGCTGACGTACCTGGCCGCCTTCGTGCTGCCCATTCCGGCAGCATGGAAACTGCCTGCGGTGTTTTTGTGCACACGCATTGACCAATGCTTCAAATGGATCATTGCCTTTTTCAGGCTCAGGGGGACAAAATGGATCAAGCAAGTAACCCGGTAATCTGCCAGGTGGATGGGTTTTCCTTTGCGCTTGCGGCAGCGGAAAATTTTGATTGGCTGAAAAAATACGGCACCGTTTTTCAGGTGATGGATCAGCAATCTTCCGGCAATTTGTGCTTTGGCCTGCAGGGGCCCTACGGCAAGCTGTTTGTGAAGTATGCCGGGGCGCACACCCTGCAATCTCATGTGCCGCCGGGGGAGGCCGTGGCCGCCTTAAAAAACGCCATGGCGCTGTATGAAAACAGGCACCCGGCCTTGACGGAACTGCTGGCCCACGGGCCGGTGGCAAACGGCTATGCGGCGGTGTTCGCCTGGCAGGAGGGCATTCCCCTGCGTGGGCCGAAGGGGCAGCGGAACAAAAGCGTGCTGAACACCCTCTCCCTCTGGCAAATTCTTTCCATGCTGGATGCGGTGTATGATTTGCATGGGCTGCTGGCGGAAAAGGGCTATGTGGCCGTGGATTTTTATGACGGAAACCTGCTGGTGGATGCGGCTGCCGGGCGTATGGTGGTTTGCGATGTGGATCTGTATCGCAAAAAGCCTGCGGTGAACGATAGGGGGCGCATGTATGGCTCGTCCCGGTTCATGGCGCCGGAGGAATTCCAATGGGGGGCGTCCATCACCGAAGCCACCACCGTGTTTAACCTGGCCGCATTGGCCTTTGAAATTTTCGGCGATAATATGGATCGGCGGCAAAAGGCCTGGCAGGGCCCGGCGCTTCTGTATGAAGTGGCCGCCCGGGCCACGGAGGAAGACCCCCTCCGCCGCTACCCCACCGTCCGGGCTTTCCTTTCCGCATGGCGTGAGGCCGTGCGGCGGATGCAGGGGTGAGGAGGAGCGAGGGCA
>JAZUQI010000164.1:0-5808 GCA_045605625.1 Clostridia bacterium | reverse complement strand
CCACGGGAAGGGCTGAAAGAGGATACCATCACCATCCGCCTGCAAAGCTGGCGCAACCACACCATCATCTACGATGAATACACCTACACCCTGCAATAAACCAAATGCAAACGCCGCTGCCTTCCGGTTTGGGAGCGCAGCGGCGTTTGTTTTTTATTTGGCACAGAATGTCAAAGTGGTTTTCAATTTCCGTTCTTTGTCTTATTTTCTGTTGTTTGTGGTATTTTGCATTCTGTAATATGCTTATTTTATTGTTTTTGTGGTGTTATTCGCCCATTTCTTCCGTTTTGCGCACTTTGGTACGGCGGATCCGGTGCAGCAGCACAAACCACAAAATGGTCAACACCTGCATCACCCCGGCCACCACATAAATCAGGTAGCTGCCGGGCAGGGTCAGGGTCAGGTGAATGCACACCGCCATCCCCCAAATCAGCAGGCTCACCGCTGCGCACCGCTTCCACAGCTGCCACCACAGGCAGGTGAACACCGTTAAAAGAATGCCGCTTACCGGAATGCCATACAAAAAGCACAGCCACTTCCCCGGCATTTCCGGGCACAACAGCATCAGCGCAAAAAACATCACCGTGGCCGCCAGCCACACCAGCCCCAAAGATAACAGCAAAATCAGCACTTTGGGCTTCCGGCTGGGCAGCCGGGGCTCCTCCTCACTGATCAGATCATTCACCGTTACCTGATACAGCTGGGCAATCTGCATCAGCACATAAATATCCGGCACGCCCTCTGCCCTTTCCCACTTGGAAACGGATTTATCCGAATAATTCAGCTTTTCCGCCAGTTCCGCCTGGGTGTGCCCGGCGTTTTTGCGGAAAAAGGCAATGTTCCGGGCAATGGCATTCCGAATGGTTTCCTCCTGCATGCTTGCCCTCCTTCATCCATCAATCTGGATGCATTATACCAAAAAAGCCGCCTGTTTTCAAGCGGCCCAGCCTGGAAACAAAAAACCGCCTGCCGCATCCGCAGACGGTTTTCACTTTACCGGATTCCCACCAGCCGCTTGGCGTAGCTTTCGCCGCACAGCTTCAGCAGGCTTTCATAGGCTTCCTTCATGCAAAAGCCCCGGTATTCCGTATTATGGGCATCGGAGGCCACATAGTTGATCAGTTCATCCTGCAGCCAGCCCTTGATCATTCTGGTTTGGAAAAAGCCTTTCAGGTTCACCAGCGTGCGCCCGTTCACCTGATACTGCACCCGGTGGCGGTCTTTAAACTGCCAGGCGGCATTGCCCTTGCACAGGCAATCATACCGCTCAATATGGGCCAGAATCACCGTATACCCGGCACGCTCCATATGGTCCACCGAGGCATCCAGTTCCTTCATGGTCACATCCGGGGAATATTCCACCAGCACCGTTTCGGAACCTGCCAGCGTGGGCAGCAGCCCATCCTCAATGAAGCGCTCCATGGCCGGGGTGTACAAAAGCTCCGCCCCGGAAAACAGCCGCATATCATAGCCCTTTTTCTGGCAGTAAGCCCGGGCCTCATTCAAATGCAGGGCGATCACATCTTCCTTCACCGGGTGAATGCCCGGGGTGGCATGGGGCGTGGCCATAATTTCCCGAATACCGCTTTGGTATGCCATATCCAGCATGGCGGCCATTTCCTCAAAGGTTCGGGGGCCGTCATCCACGCCGTACAGAAAATGGGAATGTATATCCGCAAATCCGATCATTTCTGTTCTTTCTGCTTATCGCTCTTTTTCTTCTTGCCGCTGCCCTTCACATAAGCATCCCGGGTGTAGTAAGATTTGTAGTAATACTTCTTGCTCATCAGGGTGTCAAATTCCACCATGTTCAGCACCGTGCCGATGATGGGCGTGCCCGTCTGGTTCAGCTGGTTCTGCACTTCAATCAGTTCCTGGCGGCGCACGGAATTATAGTTCACCACCAGCAGCGTGCCGTCGCAGGATTTGGCAATCTGGGCGGCGTCAATAACGGTGCCAACGGGGGCAGCGTCCACCAGCACATAATCAAACTGCTGGGACAGATGCTGCAAAAGGCTCTTGAGCCGGGCAGAGTTCAAAAGGGGCAGGGCGTTGGTCACCGTGCGGCCCACGGGCACCACATAAGCCCCTTCGAAATTTGTGGCATACACAATATCCGTTTCGCTTGCCATGCCTGCCAGGTAATGGGCCAGGCCCCACTGGTTTTCCGTTTCTTCATGACGGAAACCATACCGGGAAGCAATATAGCTGCGGCGAAGGTCCGCATCCACCAGCACCACCCGCTTGCCGTTCTTAGCCATGGTGCGCATGACGTTCATGGTCAGGAAGGATTTGCCTTCGGAGGCGTGGGTACTGGTCATCATGATGCACTTCATGTTTTCGCCGGAGAAGGTCAGGTTGGTGCACAGGGTGTTGATGGCTTCCTGACCGGCATAGCTCAAGGGAGCAAAACGACGAATTTCAATGGTTCTCATGCCTGCTTCCTCCCCTTCTTCTTGCTCTTGGCGTTCTTTTTGCTGCTGTCATCCGTGTGTTCAATGGGCACCACCGCCAGCGTGGTGAGGCCGGTATACTTGCGGATATCATCCGCCGTCTTATACTTATCATCCATCAGATGACGAACAGCGATAAACGCACAGGCAATCACGCCGCCAAGGAGGCCGCCCAGCACCACGTTCTTCACCTTACTGGGGCTGACGGGGTTCACCGGCGTCAGGGCGCTGGACATGATGGTGGGCTTATCCGTTTTCATGGTTTCGGCGATGTATTCGCTGGCCACCACGGCGTAGGTATTGGCCATATTAGCCGCTTCCACCGGGCTTGCGGATTTCACCTTGATATCCAGCATGCGGGTGTTGGTATCGTTGGTGATGGACAGCATTTCCTTCACTTCTTTATAGGTGTAGGGCAAGTTCATCTGGTTAATCACCTTATCATGCACTTCCCACATATCAAACACCTTGATATAGTCCGCCGTCAGGGAATTACCCAGCTGCAAGTCCGACAGATTGATGGCGGAATCGCTGCGGCCCAGCACATAAATGGTGGCCTTGGCTTCATACATGGGGGTGACCAGGAACATGGTGTATGCCCCAAAGGCAATGGCGCATACCAGCGCCAGGCAAACGATCCACTTCCAGTTTACCAGCATCCGGTACAACAGTTCCATCAAATCGATTTCGTACTCCGTTTCCGCCACCTGCTGCGGTGCGGCTGCCTGAGGCACATGAACTTGTTCAGACATGCATCTATCTCCCATCTTGTTTGTCTGTGTATTGTAAGGTTCCTTAGAACCGAACAAAGGAATTACTCCACCGGCTGATAAAACATTTCCATGCACAGGGCATGGGCTGCCTGTTCATCCGAGGGCAACGTCAGCTTATCCAGCTGCAAATAGGGCTTCATCTGCCACACTTCGTTCACCATCCGCCCTCTTGGCATATCCGTTTCCACATAGGGCATCATGGCATCCAGCAGGCGGTTGATTTCCTGCTCATCGGCAGAAGAAACTTGCGTCACCATGGTTAAAAGCTGGGCCATCTGCCGGGATTGCAAATCCGCCCGGGCTTTCCTGCCCAGCAAGCGGCCATTGCCTTCGCTTGCCGTTTCCGGCACAGCGGTTTTGGCAATGCCGGCGGCAATCTGCAAAAGATCCTGCAGGCTGTCCGCTTCCACCGCCAGGTAAAAATCAATGGCCCCCACCGGCAAAAGCCTGCTTACGGCCTCCGTCACGTTCCGGCAGTTTTCCTCCGGCGTCTTTCCGGCGCCCAGGCCATAGGCCACCATGCCCCGCATCTGCGTTGTGCCGCCGTTTCCATCCGGCACGGAAAGGAGGGTTTCCATTTCCGTATCAATGGGGATGCGGTATATCTTTTTATCCCCATGATCCACCAGCATCAGTTGGGCAAAGCTCACATGCTGTTCCTGCCCATAGGCCGGGGCATCTTCCCCGGGGTTTGCCCGGCTGATGCCAAAGAGCAGCATGCTGGTCACATCATTGCGGGGGCGGTACAGCTGGCCGTTCCATTCCATGCCGCCTTCCATCAGGTGGCGCTTGGCGGCATCACCCTTTTGGGAAACGGGCTGTTTTTCCTCACCGCCAAAGATGAACAGGGCCGCAAGCCCGGCCACCAGCACGAGCAGCACCACCAGGAACAAAGGGGATGTGCGTTTATGCCGATTTTCCATAAAGGCCCCCTCTTTCTTTTTCCACGAAAAAGATGCGTATGGGCATACCCACACGCATTTTATTATACGCTACCTTGCCCTCCCTGTCAAGGTTTGGCAAAGAAGCAAACCGCATTTTTACATCTTTTTCGATGGAATTTTCTGTCATATTGATCCATCTTTTGCGGAAGCGGAAGCTTAGATGCCGTCAGGCATTCTTGGTATCGCAGTAGATGCAGCGATACACTTTCTTTTCCGTATCCGTCAGGCGGAACACGTGATCCAGTTCCTGTTCCACGGAAGTGATGCACCGGGGATTTTTGCACTTCACCACGTTCCTGAGGGTTTTGGGCATATCCAGCACTTTCTTTTCCACCAGGGTGCCGTCCCTGATAATATTCACCGTGGCGCCGGGATCCACAAAGCCGATCACGTCAAAATTCAGGGGCATATCGGCATCGATTTTAATGATATCCTTCTTGCCCATTTTCCGGCTGGGGGCATACTGGATGATGGCAATGGGGCAGCTAAGCCCTTCCAGGCCCAGCAGGCGGTACAGTTCCATGCCTTTTCCGGCGGTGATGTGGTCAATTACAAAACCGGTGCGGATGCTGTCAATATTCATGCTTCCACCCCCAACATCTTCATCATCAGGGCCATGCGGATAAACTTGCCGTACCGGGCCTGCTTGAAATAGCACGCACGGGGATCCTTATCCACGGCGGTGGTAATTTCATTCACCCGGGGCAGGGGGTGCAATACGCACAAATCTTCCTTGCCCAGCTTCATCTTTTCCGCATCCAGAATGTAGCTGTCCTTCAGGCGCAGGTAATCTTCCTCGTTGAAGAAGCGTTCCCGCTGCACCCTGGTCATATACAGGATATCCATCTGCCCGATGGCGTCATCCAGGGAGGTAAACTGCTCATAAGGAATATTCTTATCCTTGATGTATTCCTGCTTCACAAAGCTGGGCAGCTTCAATTCTTCCGGGCTCACCAGCACAAACTTCACCCCGGGGTAGCGGCTCATGGCGCCGATGAGGGAATGCACCGTGCGGCCGAATTTCAAATCGCCGCACAGGCCGATGGTCAGGTGATCAAAATGCCCTTTTTCGTGGCGGATGGTCATCAAATCCGACAGGGTTTGGGTGGGATGGAAATGGCCGCCGTCCCCGGCATTGATGATGGGCACGGAAGCATGGTTCACCGCCACCATGGGGGCACCTTCCTTGGGATGGCGCATGGCAATGATATCCGCATAGCCGGAAACCACTTCGATGGTATCCGCCACGCTTTCCCCCTTGGCCGCAGAAGAGGAAGAGGCTTCGGAGAAGCCCAGCACCTTGCCGCCAAGGGACAGCATGGCGCTTTCAAAGGAAAGCCGGGTGCGGGTGGAAGGCTCAAAAAACAGGGTGGCCAGAATTTTATGGTTGCAGCAATCCTGGTATTTCACCGGGTTTTCCAGAATATCATCCGCCAGGTCAATCATTTCATTGATCTCTTCCACGGAAAGATCCAGAATGTTAATCAGGTGTTTCATGCTTTCGCTCCGTTCACCGCCAGATAATTCCGGATGCGGGCCACGTTTTCAGCGTTCTTTTCATCTTCTTCCAGGTATTCAATGATGTCGTACACATCCACCACGGCGTACACGGGGAAGCCAAATTCCGCTTCCACTTCG
>JAZUQI010000163.1:0-4853 GCA_045605625.1 Clostridia bacterium | reverse complement strand
TGAAGATGCTGCAAACCCATTTTTACAGTAAATGTGATGCCACGATTGAAAAACAGCTTTTGCTGATTTTCAATCGCTGGGTGTCAAAAATACTTTTTTGACACCCAGAACAGAGGCCATCAAACCTCTGCCCTTTTTCTTTTACAAGATAATCCAATACCGTTTGATCCGGCTTTCCTCCACCGGCAGGGTACTTTCATACACGCCGCCGCATTTCAGAATCACCTTTTCGCTGGCCGGGTTCTTTTCATTGCAGGTGACCAGGAGTTTTTGAAGGCCCATCTCCTTCGCTTTCTCCATGTTCAGGCGAAGCATCTGCGTGGCATAGCCTTTGCCCCTTTCCGATGGGCGCACGCTGTAGCCCGTGTGGCCGCCCCAGGTGCCAAGAATGGGATGGTCAATGTGGTGGCGCAAGTCAATGATGCCCACGATGCGCCCCTCCCCTTCCCGGACGGCCAGGAACGTATGGGCAGGCACCTGTGTGCCGGATTGGCGGCAGGTAGCCGCCGTTTTGCGCAAGCGGCAGATGCGAATCCATTCTTCCGGGGTTTCACAGCTGTCCAGGGAGAGGCAGCCGGCAAACTGATCCTCATTTTCTGCGTCATGCTCCAGTATTTCCTGCCGGAAGGCCCAAAGATCCTCTGCGTATTCCACGGCAGGCTCCATCAGGCGAATAGAACCCATCCCTCCACCTCATTCCAGCGCCGCAACGGCAGCGGCAAGGCCCTTCACCATTTCATCAAGGGACAGGGAGGGCCCGTTTTCCTTGGCCTGCTGCGGCAAAAACGGCACATGAATAAAGCCGCATTGCACGTTTGTTCCTTGGAAATGATGGAGCAGGGTGTACATCACATCATTGCACACAAAGGCCCCGGCGGAAAAGGAAAGGCTGGCAGGCAGCCCGGCCGCTTTCATGCTATCCACCATTTTCCGCACCGGCAGGGTGGCAAAATAGGCCGCCGGGCCACCGGAAACAACCGGGGCATCGGTGGGCTGATGGCCTGCGTTATCGGCAATGGAGGCTTCCCGAAGGTTAATGGCCACCACTTCCGGCGTGATGCCCTTTCTGCCCCCGGCCTGGCCCACGCTGATGATCGCATCCGGCAAAATCTCCCGGGCTGTTTCCAGCACCTTTTCCGCCGCTTCGCCAAACCGGGTGGGGATTTGCATTTTGTACAGCCGATAGGCGCCAATCTCCTCTGGCAGCCGCTGCACCGCCTCCCAGGAAGGGTTGATGATTTCGCCGCCGAAGGGATCAAAGCCGGTAATCAGCAGGGTTTTCATGGGGGGTCACATCCTTATCGTTGATGGGGCTATCATAGCAGGTTTTACGCTGCGGCGCAAGAGAAAGGAAACGAATAGCGTTAAACAAAAAAGAGAGGAGCCGAAACCCCGCTCTTTTATGTCATTTCCATAGTAAAATAAGGATTCGGAATCTGCCAGCAGATTCCGAATCGCCGCTCGGCGGTTCGTTTACCGCTCGGCGACAATCATGGTATAGTAGGCGGCATCGTATGTTTCGCTGCCGTCATAGCGGCTGTACTGTCCAAAATGGCTGAACTGATAGCCGCATTTTTTCAGCACGTTGCCGGAAGCCCGGTTGGCCGTGGCATGCCGGGCCATGAAGCGCCGGGCGTGCTTTTTTTCATACGCCCACTCAAGCAGGGCCTTGGCCGCTTCGGTGGCATAGCCCTTGCCCCAGAAGGCCCGGTTCAGATTATAGCCGATTTCATAGGCATCAAATTCTTCCCGGTACTTGATGGAACCGGCGCCGATCAACTGCCCCGTTTCCTTCAGGCAAAAGCCAAATTCCTCTTCCTTCCCCTGCAGGGAACGCAGCCAGGCCTTTGTTTCTTCCACATTTTTGTGTACAGGATAGGGCATATAGCGGTTCACGATGGGATCCCCCGTCCATTGAAACACGCTTTCCCCATCTGCTTCCGTCATGGGCCGAAGAATCAGCCTTTCCGTTTCGATGATGCTCATTTCAGTTGCGCCATGCGCCTTTCCAGCACGTCCGGGGCCGCCACGGAATAGCCAAAGAAACCCAGCGCTTCCCCTAAGCCATAGTAAGCGCCGTGGTTATAGGCCACCAACTTAGCCTTGCCATAATCAATGCGCCCGATTTCGTCCATCAGTTTATCGCTGACGCCCATGGAAACAATTTCCCCCAGGTACATATCATGGCTGCCCAAACGCTCCACCTTCTTCACCTTGCAGGCCAGGTAAATGGGGCATTCCAAAATGGCCGGGGCATATTCCATGCCCTCTGCCGGCACAGCCGTCAGGCCGCATTCCTGAAATTTATCAAAATCCCTGCCGCTCTTCACGCCGCACCAATCCGTGGCCTGCAAATTATCTTCGCCGCACAGGTTCACCACAAATTCCCCGGTTTCTTCAATGATATCGTGGGAATAGCGTTCCTGCCGCACGGAAATGGACACCATGGGCGGATCGGAATTGATGGTTCCGGCCCAGGCAATGGTGACGGCATTGGGCTTTTCGCCCTTTCGTGCGCAGCTGACCAGCACCGCAGGCACCGGGGCCAGCAGCGTTCCGGGTTTCAGGTTCACAAAAGCCATGGTTGTTTCCTCCTTTTATTGGGCTGCCGCCTGACCGGCCAGCATGCCGGAAGCAAAGGCAAACAGCAGGTTATAGCCGCCGCAATCTCCATCCACGTTCAGTATTTCCCCGGCGGCGTACAGCCCCTTTTGCAGATGGGATTCCAGGGTGGCCGGGGAAAAATCCCGGGTACGGATGCCGCCCCTGGTCACCTGAGCGTATTCAAAGCCACGCACCCCGGTGATGGGAATGGGATAGGCGCACAGGGCATTGGCAAGCATGGGGCCCTTCAGGCCCTGCAAACGCTCCGCCAGCAGCCTTGGCAGCATGCCAAGCAGCATTTCCTCCGGGGGCAAAATCCGGCCCCTTTCCTTCAGGAAAGAAACCATTTTCTCCCGGTTTTCGTACACATCCTTTACCGGCAGCCGCTGATACAGGCATTCCACAAGGCCCAGCATGGGGGAAAAATCCACATACAGCATGGGCTTTTTCGCCCTTTCCACGTCCGCCGAAAGTTGCATGGCGCAAATGCCGCTGACACCGTAATCCGTAAACAGCACTTCGCCGCCGGAACGGGCAAGGGGCTTTTCGCCGTCGCACAGCGTAAGAAAGGCCGGCAGCCGCAGGCCGGACAGGCCCTTGATGGCCTTCTTTTCCGCAAGCAGGGGGGTAAGGGCCGGCTGGGGCTTTTTCAGGATATGCCCGGCCTTTGTCAATAATGCATAGGCACCGCCGTCATGGCCCAGTTTTCCCCCGGCCATGCCGCCGCAGGCCACAATCACCTTCCTGCTTTGCACCGTTTCCTCTCCAAAGGCCACCTGAAAGCCGCCTTTGCCTATCTGGATGGAAGTTACTTTGGCATCGCATTGAACGGCCACATGCCGCCGCTCCAGCGCCCTTCGCATCACATCCAATACCGCCGCCGCCTGGCCGCAGCCGGGGTATACCCTGCCGCCGCCTTCTTCCCGGGTGACAAGGCCCAGGCCGTGGAAAAAGGAAAGCACTTTTTCCCTGCCGCAATGGGCAAGCACCTGCTGCGCAAAATCACCATCCCCGTAATAGGGGGCATCCAGCATGTTCATCAGGTTGCACCGGCCATTGCCGGTGGCCAGCAGTTTCCGGCCCACCCGGGGGGCGCCTTCCAATACCAGCACCTGCTTTTTTCCTTCGGATGCGGAAAGCGCAGCGGCCAAACCCGCTGCGCCTCCGCCGATGATACAAACATCGTATTGTTTCATATTACTTATCCGCCCAGCCGCTGATGGACTGCTTGTAGGCGTCCTTGATGGCCGTCTGATGGCCGTACCAGCCGTTCTTGCTGCTATCCACGTCCACCTTGGCAGGGTTATCATCACTTCCGTGAGTCATGGAATTGGTGAAATGCACGCAGAACTGGCCGTTGTAGCCGTTATCGGGAATACGGTCGCCCTCAAAGTTATGGGGAATGCCGTACATGGAGCCGCAGAACGTGCGGGTGCCGACGGTGACCCACAGGGGACGACGGCGGTAGGACTGCAGTTCCTGTTCACGGTCGGAAATTTCCTGGGGATTATTCACACCGTAGATGCGGCAAATGGCTGCGGTATCATCGGTGGTGGCAGGCTCGGCGTCGGCGTGGTTATTGCCGTACAGGCGCTGGGCCCGGAAGGAAATGCCGGTCTTCACGTCGGTGATCACGGCCACTTTGCCCACACCCCAGATGGTGTTGATGCCGCCGGTCCACCAGTCGATCATTTCAACGGGGTAGAGAACAGGGGTAACGGAGCTGCCGGTATAGGTGCCTTCGGGCACGGTGCCGAAGAGGGAGTGCTGGGTCTTTTCCCCGGCCACGCCGTCCACGGACAGGCCGTTATCCTTCTGATAGGAACGCACGGCGGCTTCGGTGGCGCTCTGGTAGGTGCCGGTCACATAGGCGGCATCCAGATAGCCCTTTTCCACCAGGGCTTCCTGCAGGGCGGTTACGTCTTCGCCGGTGGAACCCAGGCTGAGGTTACGGTAGGAGGCTTCCGGCGGTGCATCGGGATCGCCGGCCAGTTCATACATCTGCTTTTCTTCGTTGGTCAGCACACGCACGAAATCGCCATGCATCCAGCCGCTTACGCTGCCGTACTTCACATTGAACCAGTAGAATTCGCCGGAATCATCCTTTTCATAGTTGCCCAGGTACTTCAGCTGGGTACCTTCATAGGCCACCCGGGTCAGTTCCTTGCCGGACTTGGATGCCTTGGAACGCAGAATCACCTTATCATCCGTGGTCAGGGCCAGGTCACTGAAGGTGGAAGGATCGGGCA
>JAZUQI010000162.1:0-13211 GCA_045605625.1 Clostridia bacterium | reverse complement strand
ACATTTGTCTTCCTAAGACCGCTTGGCCTCCGACTTCATCGAGGCAGGGAATAATTCTTTTTGTAATCATTTTGCCACCTCGATTGCTTCTTTCAGGTCAATGGCCCCGGTGTAATAGGCCTTGCCGATGATGGCCCCGTGCAAATCCATCTGCCGCAGGGCTTTCACATCATCGATGGAGGAAACGCCGCCGGAAGCGATGATCTGCATGCTGAACCTTTGGGAAAGTTCCTTATACAGGGCCCGGTTGGTGCCCTGCATGGCGCCGTCCTTGGAAATATCGGTGCAGATCATGGTTTTCACGCCGATTTTTTCCATGGTTTCGCAAAATTGGAAAGCATCCCAATGGGATTTTTCCGTCCAGCCCTTGATGGCCACAAAGCCATCCTTGATATCGATGCCTACGGCAATTTTTTCGCCGTACTTGTGCACGGCCTTTTCCACAAAGCCTTCTTCCGTTACGGCGGCGGTGCCGAGAATCACCCGGTCGATACCGCTGGAAAGATAGGCATCAATCACTTCCATGGAGCGGATGCCGCCGCCCACTTCTGTAAACAGCCCGGTTTCTTTCTTGATGGCAAGGATCACGGGCAGGTTGGGGGTGGTGCCGAATTTTGCCCCTTCCAGATCCACCAGGTGAATGCAGCTGGCCCCGGCGGCCTGAAATGCCTGTGCCACTTCCACCGGGTTTTCGCTGTAAACGGTTTTCTGGGCGTAATCCCCCTTGAACAGCCGCACGGCCTGCTTTTCGTATAAATCAATGGCGGGGTAAATCAGCATGTGTATCCCCCTTTCAGATTGCAGAAGGCACGAAGAATATTCAGCCCCACTTCGCCGCTTTTTTCCGGGTGGAACTGGCAGCCCATCACGTTGCCTTTGGCCACGGCGGCGGTGAGGGGGGCGCCGTATTCGGCGGTGGCAATCAGGCTGTCCTCACAGCCGACGGCGGCATAGGAATGCACGAAATACACGCAATCCCCTTCCTGAATGTTCTGAAACAGGGGGTGCTTTTCTCCCCGGAAGGTGAGGGCGTTCCAGCCCATGTGGGGAATTTTGAGGCCCTGCGGAATCATCTCCCGGATGGGGCGCACGCTGCCCTTGAGGAAACCCAGGCCTTCATGCTCGCCGTATTCATAGCTTTTTTCAAACAGCATCTGCATGCCAAGGCAAATGCCCATCAGGGGCTTGCCCTTTTCCACTTCTTCTTTCAAAAGCGCATCCAGTTTCAGTTCCCGAAGCTTTTTGGCGGCATCTTCAAAGGCGCCCACGCCGGGCAGCAAAATGCGGTCCGCCCGGCGGATTTCATCCGCATCCCGGGTGACGATCACATCCGCCCCGATGGCGGCAAAGCTGCTTTTGAGGGAAAACAAATTGCCCACGCCGTAATCAATGATGGCAATCATGCTAACACTCCTTTGGTGGAGGGAATTTCATTGGCAAATTCAGGGTCAATGGCGCAGGCCTGCCGCAGGCACCGGCCCACCGCCTTGAAGGCCCCTTCGATGATGTGGTGGCTGTTTTTGCCATCCAGCTTGCGGATATGCAGGCTGCAAGCTGCCTGCCGCACAAAGCCCAGGAAAAATTCTTCCACCAGCTCCGTATCGAAAGTGCCCACCTTTTCCGTGGGAATATCCAGCATGAAGCCCAGATGGCTGCGGCCGGAAAAATCCACCGCTGCCAGAATCAGCGTTTCATCCATGGGCAGCACGATATCGCCGTAGCGGTGAATGCCCTTTTTATCCCCCAGGGCATCATAGAAGGCCTTGCCCAGGGCAATGCCGATATCTTCCACGGTGTGGTGGTCATCCACATAGGTATCGCCGTGGCATGTTACGGTAAGGTCAAAACGGCCGTGGGAGGCAAACAGGGTCAGCATATGGTCCAGAAAGCCAACGCCGGTGTTCAGGGCGCTTTTGCCGGTGCCGTCCAGGTTCAGGGAAAGCTTTATTTTGGTTTCCAGGGTGTTTCTTTCCAAACTTACTTTGCGCATACGATTTCCTCCAGGGCATGGATCAGGGCCTGCATTTCTTCCTTGCTTCCGATGGTGATGCGGTTATAATCCGTCAGTTTTGCATCATCAAAATGCCGCACCAGAATGCCCTTTTCCTTGAGCGAAAGGTAAATTTCTTTGCCGGGAATTTCCGGGTGCCGGGCAAAGAGGAAATTGGTGGAGGAAGGGGGCATCTGAAAGCCCAGCCGGGTAAGTTCCTGCGCTGTCCAGGCCCTGTTTTCCATAATGTTTTGGCAGCAGAAGCGGAAATAGGCTTCATCCGTCAGGGCGCCGATGCCGGCGGCCATGGTGACGGAGTTGATGTTGTAGGGGTTGGTGGAATAGCGCAGGGTGTTCAGATCCTGCATGAGGGATTTGCAGCCAAAGCCCATGCCAAGCCGGGCCCCGGCCAGGTTCCGGGATTTGGAGAAGGTTTGGGTTACCAGCAGGTTATCATACTTGTGAATGAGGGAAACTGCACTTTCGCCGCCGAAATCCACATAGGCTTCGTCGATCACCACCACGTTATCCGGGTTCCCGGCCACAATGCGTTCAATATCGGAAAGGGGCAGGGCAATGCAGGTGGGGCCATTGGGGTTGGCAATGAAGATGGTTTTGCCAAGGCCGATGTAATCTTCCACCCGGAGGGAAAAATCATCCTGCAAGGGGATGGTTTCATAAGGAATGCGGTGGAGATTGGCAAACACCGGGTAAAACCCATAGGTGATATCCGGGAAGGCCGCAGGGTGCTGTTCATCACAAAAGGCCATGAAGGCAAAGTTCAGAATATCATCGGAACCGTTGGTGAACATCACTTCATCCGCATCGATGCCATAACGCTCCGCCGCCGCTTTGCGGATGGACAGGCAGGTGGGATCGGAATAGAGGTTCACGCTGCCTGCCGCCTGCCGGGCCAGCCGCAGGGCCACGGGGGAGGGGGGAAAGGGGCTTTCGTTGGTGTTCAGTTTAATGTAGGTGCGCTCCCTTGGCTGTTCCCCCGGGGTATAGGGGGTGAGGGAAGCGAATTTTTCCGAGAAAAAACGGCTCATGCTTCTCCCTCCGTGCGGATGATAGCGCTCTTTGCGTGGGCGGTGAGGCCTTCCTTGGTGGCGAAGGCATACACATCCCGGGCCACTTCGGCCAGGGCATCCCGGGTGAAATAGGTGTACTGGGTCTTTTTTACAAAATCATCCACGGACAGGGGGCTGGAGAACTTTGCCGTGCCGCCGGTGGGCAGGGTGTGGTTGGGGCCGGCAAAATAATCCCCCAGGGCTTCGGGGCAGTTGCGGCCCATGAAGATGGAACCGGCATGCCGGATGGCGTCCAGGTAATCAAAGGGGTTATCCACGCACAGTTCCAGGTGTTCCGGGGCAATTTCGTTGGCGATGTCAATGGCGGCGTTCAGGCTTTCCGCCACGATGATTTTGCCGTTATCGTCAATGGAAGCCCGGGCAATCTGCGCCCTTTCCAGCAGGTGAATCTGCACTTCCAGTTCCTTTTGCACTTCTTTTGCAAAGGGCAGGCTATCCGTCACCAGCACAGCGCTGGCCATCACATCATGTTCCGCCTGGGAAAGCAGATCCGCAGCGATGTGGCGGGGGTTGGATTTTCCGTCTGCCACGATCAGAATTTCGCTGGGCCCGGCGATCATATCAATGCTCACCTGGCCGAACACCTGCTTTTTCGCTTCCGCCACATAGGCGTTGCCGGGGCCCACGATTTTATCCACCTTGGGGATGGATTTGGTGCCATAGGCCAGGGCAGCAATGGCCTGCGCACCGCCGGTTTTGAAAATTTTATCCACCCCGGCCACCTGGGCTGCCGCCAGAATATAGGGGTTCACTTTGCCTTCTTTATTGGGCGGGGTTACCATCACCACTTCTTTTACTCCGGCAATCTTGGCCGGAATGGCGTCCATCAGCACCGTGGAAGGGTAGGCCGCCGTGCCGCCGGGCACGTACAGCCCGGCCTTATCCATGGGGATCACCTTCTGGCCCATCACCACCCCGGGCTGTTCATTGATGATGAAGGAATTGCGCTTTTGCTTTTCGTGGAACAGGCGGATGTTCTTGGCCGCCTTTTCCAAAATGGCGTAAAATTCAGGCTCCACAAGGGCCTTGGCCTCTGCCATTTCTTCGGGAGAAACCAGCAGGGTATCCAGCTGGGCTTTATCAAATTTCAGGCAGTAATCCTTCACGGCCTGATCGCCGTTTTGCCGCACGTTTTCGATGATATCGGCAACTACTTGTTCAATATTCACTTTCGGCTGCACCCGGGCAAAAATTTCCGTATTGGGAACCTGGCCGTATTCCATAATTTTAATCATGTTTCCTGTTCCTCTCTGGCCGCCCGAAAGCTGGCCATCATCTTTTCAATTTGTTCGTTTTTGAATTTGCAGGCGGCCCGGTTGGCAATCAGCCGGGCGCTGATGGGCACGATGGTTTCAATCACGTCCAGGTTATTTTCCTTCAGCGTGGCCCCGGTTTCCACAATATCCACAATCACGTCGGACAGGCCCAGAATGGGGGCCAGCTCAATGGAGCCGTTCAGGTGGATGATATCAATATCCCGGCCCCGGGATTGGTAGAAGGTTCTGGCAATATTGGAAAACTTGGTGGCCACCCGCAGGGTGCGGCTGGTATCATCTTTGAAGTCCTTGGGCCCGGCCACCGCCATGCGGCACTTGCCGGTATCAAGATCCATCAGTTCAAAAATATCCGGCTGGTATTCCAGCAGAATATCCTTCCCGGCCACGCCGATATCCGCAGCGCCCCGTTCCACATAAATGGCCACGTCGCTGGGCTTCACCCAGAAATAGCGCACTTTCTTTTCCGTGTTTTCGAAAATCAGCTTGCGGCTGGGTTCCAGAATTTCCGGGCATTCATAGCCGGCCTGGGCAAAAAGCTTGTATATTTTTTCCCCAAGGCGGCCCTTGGGCAGCGCCACGTTCACATAATCATCGCTGGCCTTTGCCTGGGTCTGGGGGTCATCCAGCCGGTCCAGCAAATCCGTATACACGGCAAAGCCGATGGCACGGGAGCGGCGGTGCAGCTTTTGCATCAGCTTATCGTACTGGCCGCCGGAAAGCACCGCATCCGGAATGCCCTGAATGTAGCCCTTGAACACAATGCCGTTATAGTAGTTCACATCATCCGTCACAGAGAAATCAATGCGGAAGGAGGAGGCAAGCTGCGTCCTGGAAAGCTTTTCCATCACACCGCAGAAAGCATCACAGGCGGCGGAATGGGGATAAAGGTCATGCAGGATGGGCAAAACGGCGGGGATTTCCCCGGCGGTTGCCACCAGCTTTTTCAAGGCGTTCAGCGCTTCGCCCTGTGGGCAGATGCGATCCATCTCGTGGAGATTGCGTTCCGAAACAGCCTGATACAGCTGCTTCTTTTCCGCACCGGAAAGGCCCATGCCGTCAATCAGATCGGCGCTCAGATCCAGGCAGGAAACGCTGAGCATGCTGGCAGGGGAGAGGGCCTGCAGGCTGATCGCTGCCAGGGAAAGCACTTCCATCAGGTTTGCTTCATCAATTTTGCCAAAGCATTCCAGCCCGGCCTGCATCATTTCCTTGAAGGACTGGGTGCCCTTGGAAACCCGGTATACATTTTCGTTGTAGTACACCTTCTTGGTTTCATCGGGCAGGTCCTTGCTGTTTTTGATGATGGAAAGGGTCACGTCCGGCTTCAGGGCCAACAGCTTTCCATTGGTATCGGTGAAGGTGATTACGTTATCGGATAAAAGGAAATCCTTATTCTTGGCATACAGGTCATATTCTTCGAATTTGCTCATGCGGTAGGGCTGATAGCCGTTATTGGCATACAGGGCCCGCAGAGTGAAAATAATTTTTTCGCTGGTTTGCAAAATAGCATCAAAATTCGGCATTTACGGATTCTCCTTGTTTTTTAGTTGATCCAGGGCCTTGCGATAGCCCCCGGCGCCGTACAAAAGGCACCGGTTCACCCGGCTGATGGTAGCGGTGGATACCCCCACCTCTTCCGCAATTTTCTGGTAGCTTTTGCCCTGATCCAATAAAATGGCGGTGTCAAACCGCTGGGCCATATCCTGCATTTCCTTGATGGTGCACAAATCTTCAAAGAAATGATAACATTCTTCCGGGTTCTTTAATGCACAGATGGCTTCAAACAGCCGATCCATGGATGAGCTATGTAAATGCGGCATAAGCAAATCTCCTTTCAGGTGAATACTGTGCTATTTTAGCACACTAAAGCGGTAAATTCAAGTCAGGATTGGTTTTATTTTGTATATTCAAGGAAAGCGTTTTGACATTTATGGGAATGCTATGATAGGAACATCATTTCATATTAAAAGGAGAGAAAACGATGGAAAATCGTGAACGTTTGTCTTCCCGGCTGGGGTTCATCCTGCTGAGCGCAGGCTGCGCCATTGGCTGCGGAAACGTGTGGAAATTCCCCTGGATGGCCGGTCAGTACGGCGGCGGCAGCTTCGTGCTGATTTACATCCTGTGCCTGATCGTGCTGGGCTTGCCGGTGATGATCATGGAATTCTCCCTGGGCCGTGCGTCCCAGGCCAGCCCCGTGCGCATGTATCAGAAGCTGGAAAAGAAGGGCCAGAAGTGGCACGCCCACGGCTATCTGGCCCTGTTTGGCAATATCTGCCTGATGAGCTTCTACACCGTGGTGGCCGGCTGGATTCTGTACTACTTTGTGAAGTTCCTTTCCGGCCAGACGGCGGATCTGGGCTTTGTGAACATGATTACCAACCCTTCCGTGAACATGATTTTCATGGGCATCACGGTGGTATTGGGCTTTGTGTGCCTGTGCTTCAAATTGCAGGGCGGTTTGGAGAGGGTGACCAAGTACATGATGGTGATCCTGCTTCTTCTGATGGTTGTGCTGGCGGTAAACAGCGCCACCCTGCCCGGTGCAGCGGAAGGCCTCACCTTCTACCTCAAGCCGGATTTCTCCAAGATTGATGCCAATGTGGTGGTGGGGGCCATGAACCAGGCCTTCTTCTCCCTCAGCCTGGGCATTGGTTCCATGGCCATTTTCGGCAGCTACATCGGCAAGGAACGCTCCCTCATGGGCGAATCCATCAACGTGATCGTGCTGGATACCTTCGTGGCCATCATGGCCGGCCTCATCATTTTCCCGGCCTGCACCACCTACGGCGTCGAAGTAACCGCCGGCCCCGGCCTTTTGTTTGACTCCATGGCCCAGGTGTTCCTGAACATGAAGGGCGGCCGTATCTGGGGCACTATCTCCTTCCTGTTCATGGTGTTTGCGGCTTTCTCCACGGTGCTGGCCGTGTTTGAAAATATTCTGGCCTGCGTCCGTGAACTGACGGGCTGGAGCCGCCCCAAGGGCTGCATCGCCTGCGGCATCGGCATTTTCATCACCTCCACCACCACCGCCCTGGGTTACAGCCTGCTCAGCGGTTTCCAGCCCTTCGCCGAAGGCTCTGCCTTCCTGGATATGTGGGATTTCATCGTCAGCAACAACCTGCTGCCCCTGGGCGCCCTCATTTTCACCATCTTCTGCTGCAACAAGCGGTATGGCTGGGGCTGGGATAACATGCTGGCGGAAGCCAATGCCGGTAAGGGCCTGAAAGTGAAGAACTGGATGAAGCCCATCTTCTGCTATGTGGTGCCGGTGGCCATCGTTGTGATCTATGTGATGGGCCTGATCAGCTTCCCCTGGGCCTAATAAATTCGAAGGAAGGTAAGCTTCGCATTCCTTCCTTCGCAGCATCCATTTACTGAAAAAAATGGGTTTGCCGCCTCCTTACGGAAGCTGCAAACCCTATTTTTTCGGTCGTAAATGGATATAGGAAACGCCATGGGCGCCTGCTCACAATTCGGCATTGTCGTTCATTGCTGCACAAGCGGCATGAACTCTGTGCCTCATTGGGCCTTCACCTGCCTGTATCTGCCACAGGCAGCGGCAGGTTCGGCCCTCGGGACGGCAAAGCCGCCCCTGCGGATTACATATGAAGGGGCACGGCCCCTTCATACTACCCCCCTGGCAGCGAAAAAAAGAATAAAAAATTTCTCAAAAAATGTCTTGACAAATTTCTGAACTGTGCTATAATACTTCTTGTTCGACTGGGTGTAGCGCAGTTTGGTAGCGTGCTTGAATGGGGTTCAAGAGGCCGGAAGTTCGAATCTTCTCACCCAGACCAAAGAAACGACTTGCAGATGCAGGTCGTTTTTTTCTTTCCTTTCCCCCTTGCGGAAGGGGCAGAAAGTATCGTATAATGGTAAAAAATGACCGGTGGAGGTTTTTTATGCATCGTATACGGCTGATGAATGACGGGTGGCAGTTTTGCACCACGGAAGTTGGGGTATCTTATTCGGATGCGCTGGGCCGGGAAACATGGCAGGGCGTGGATATTCCCCACGATTTTTTGATTCACGATACGAAGAATTTATATAAAACCCAGACGGGCTGGTATCGCCGGGTGCTTTCTTTGGATGTGAAGAAGGGGCAGCGGTACCTGATCCGCTTTGAAGGCGTGTATCAGGACAGCACCATTTTCCTCAACGGCCAGCAGGTGGGGGAATGGAAATACGGTTATTCCTCCTTTGAAGTGGACGTGACGGAGGCGGCGGTTTCCGGCGAAAATTTGCTGGTGGTGCGTGTGGTGCATCAAAGCCCCAACAGCCGCTGGTATTCCGGCGCCGGGATTTACCGCAATGTGTATTTCAAAACGGTGGACAGCGTGCGTTTTGCCACGGATGGCATTTATGTGACCCCGGTGAAGGGGGAAAAGGATTGGCAGGTGCTGATTGACAGCGAAGTAATGGCAGACGGCCCCTTTGCGGCGGAAATCACCCACACCCTGCTGGATGCAGAGGGCCAGGAAGTGGCCTGCTGCCGGGGAAATACGGAAACAGAAGGCCTTGTGACCCTCAAAATGCAGGGCATTCAGCCCACGCTGTGGGATGTGGATAAAAGCTATCTGTACACCCTGCGTTCTATATTGAAAGCGGAAAATGCCTGCCATGTGGTGGAGCAGAAAATTGGCTTCCGCACGGCGGAATATGACCCCGAAAAGGGCTTTTTGCTCAATGGCCGGGTGGTGAAGCTTCACGGCGTTTGCCTGCACCATGACCTGGGCGCCCTGGGGGCGGCGGTGAATAAGGAAGCCACAAGGCGGCAGCTGAAAATCATGCAGGAAATGGGCGTGAACGCCCTGCGCACCTCCCATAACATGCCCTCTGTGGAAATGATGGATTTGTGCGATGAAATGGGCATTCTGGTGGATTCCGAAGCCTTCGATATGTGGGAGCGGCCCAAAACCACCTATGACTATGCCCGGTTCTTCCCGCAGTGGTATGAAAAGGATGTGGCGGCCTGGGTGCGCCGGGACCGGAACCGGCCCAGCGTGATCCTGTGGAGCATCGGCAACGAAATTTACGATACCCACGCTTCGCCCCGGGGCCAGGAAGTGACCCGGATGCTGAAAGCGTCGGTGGAAAAAGGCGATTGGCGGCACCATGCCCCCTGCACCATCGGCAGCAATTATATGCCCTGGGAGGGCGGCCAGAAGTGCGCCGATATTGTGAAAATGGCCGGCTATAACTATTCGGAACGCCATTATGAAAATCACCATGCCCAGCACCCGGATTGGGTGATTTACGGCAGCGAAACCTTCTCCATCGTGCAAAGCCGGGGCATTTACCACTTCCCCCTGGATACGCCCATTCTGGCGGAGGATGATCTGCAATGCTCCGCCCTTGGCAACAGCTGCACCAGCTGGGGGGCCAAAACCTACGAAAAGTGCATCACCGATGACCGGGATGCTTCCTTCTGCATGGGTCAGTTCATCTGGACGGGGCTGGATTACATCGGCGAGCCCACCCCCTACCATACGAAAAATTCCTACTTTGGCACGGTGGATACCGCCGGGTTCCCCAAGGATGCCTTCTTTGTGTTCAAAGGCGCCTGGGATCATGATGCGGCGCCCTTTGTGCACATCTACCCCTACTGGGATTTCAACGACGGCCAGCTGATTGACGTGCAGGTGGCTTCCAATGCCCCGGCGGTGCGGCTTTCCCTGAATGGAAAGGAAGTGGGCGTGCAGCACTTTGACCGGGAAAAGGGCCTGGAACTGGTGGGCAAGTGGCAGCTGCCCTATGAAAAAGGCACGCTGCTGGCAGAGGGCCTGGATGAACAGGGCCGGGTGATTGCCACGGAAAGCATTTCTTCCTTCACCGATGCGGCGAAAATCCACCTGGAAAGCGACCGCAGCGTTCTGAAAGCAAACGGCGTGGATATGGCCTTCATCACCATCACCATGCGGGATGAACAGGGCCGCCCGGTGGAAAATGCCAATAACCGGGTGCGTGTGAAGGTGGATGGCCCCGGCCGCCTGGTTGGGCTGGATAACGGGGATTCTACGGATTATGATGCCTGGAAGGGCACCAGCCGCCGCCTGTTCAGCGGCAAATTGCTTGCCATGATCGCTGCCACGGAAGATACGGGCGAAGTAACCGTCACCGTGGAAAGCGAAGGCCTGCCTGCAGAAAAATTGCAGCTGGAGGCCGTGGAAGCGGAAAAAATTCCCGGGGTTTCCTGCACCTACCGCTGCCCCGAAAGCCCGGAAAACCGGGAAATTCCCATTCGCAAATTGCAGCTGCATGTGGAGGGCGGCACCACCCTTTCCAAGGAACGCCGGGTGATGAAATGCCGGGCGGATATCTTCCCCAAGAACGCCACCTATCAGGAGCTTGTTTGGCGTGTGACCACCAAGGAAGGCATTGATACCAACCTGGCCACCGTTTCCTTTGACGGCAATCTGGCCACGGTGGAAGCCCTGGGGGACGGGGAATTTTACCTGCGCTGCATGGCCGCAAACGGCGCCAGCCATCCCCGGATTTTGTCCCACATCGAATGCAGGGCAGAGGGCCTTGGCCCGGCCAGCATTGATCCCTATGAATTTGTGACGGGTGGCCTGTTCACCGTGGCCCATGGGGATATTGGCACCGGGAACGAGCGCGGCCTTTGCCTGGCCACGGAAGGGGATAGCGCCGCCGGGTTCCTGAATATGGACTTTGGCCCCATCGGCTCCGATGAGATTACCATTCCCTTCTTCACCCTCAACGGGGAAGCCTATCCCTTTACCCTCTACAGCGGTGACCCCTACGCCGGCGGCGAAAAGATTGCGGATCTGGTGTACCAAAAGCCCTCCATCTGGAACACCTACCAGGCGGAAACCTACACCCTGCCGTACCGCCTGAAGGGCAAGCAGGATTTGTTCATTCTGGGCCATGCCAAGATGCACATGAAGGGCTTTGTGTTCAAAAAGTATGAACGGGCCTGGGAAAATGTGCAGGCGGTGGATTGCGATGCCATCTACGGCGATACCTTTGAAAAGAAGGAAGATGCGGTGTATGGCATTGGCAATAATGTGAGCCTGGTGTTTGAAAACATGCACTTTGGGGAAAACGAGGGCGTGCGGTTGACCCTTCGGGGCAAAACTGCCATCGATAAGAATACCATCCATGTGCAGTTCTTGACAGAAGAGGGCGAACAGCGTGAAATTGCCGAATTCACCCATGCCAAGGATTGGCAGGAACAGCAGTTCATTCTGCCCAAGGTGCCGGAAAAGTGCAAGGTGGTGTTCATCTTCCTGCCCGGCTGTGCATACGATTTCCATTCTTTCCGGTTTGAAAAAATTTGATCGCACAAAGCAAAAACCGTCGGTTCATCCGGCGGTTTTTACGTTTGTAAATTTATCTGGAAATGATTGACAGGCCCTGCGCACCCCGGTAAAATAAAAGGAAAGAGCGGCAAAGCAGGAGGGAAACATCCATGAAAAGAACGGTTTATCTGGCAATGATCACAGGCCTGTTTTTCCTTTTGGCGGTGCATGGCCTGGCAGAGTGCAGCCATGATTATGCCCTGTGCCACACGCCGGACCGGTGCGGCGAATGCGGCGCTCCCTATTCCGGAAGAATGCTGCTTCATGAATGGGATGAAGAAAACTACTTGTTCGACGCAACCCATCATTGGACGCCCTGCAAGTATTGCGATGAAATCATCTGGGTGACCCGGCATTATGCGGATTGCCAAAACCCCAATGTGTGCGTGGAATGCGGCGCTGCCTGCACCGGGCCCAATATTTCCCATCAATGGGCGGATGAATACGCTTCCGATGCCGCCCGGCATTGGCTGCCCTGCGAAAACTGCGATGCCAGGAGCGATGTGGAAAACCACCGTGCCAATCACTGCGCAGACGGCGAATGCCTGAAATGCGGCAGGGAAGGGGCCTTCGATGCATGGGGCCATAACTGGGGGGCTGACCGGCAGTTTGATGCCACCCATTGCTGGGATGTATGCCGTGATTGCGGCGAAATCAGCCGGAAAGATGCCCATTATGTGCTGTGCACCACGCCCTCCGTGTGCGAATATTGCCATGTGGATTATAAAGGAAGCCGCATTTACCATGACTGGGATGATGAAACCTGGTATACCAACGGGGATTATCACTGGTATGCCTGCCGGCATTGCGGTGCGGCCGGTGAAAAAAGCGAGCATTGGGCGGAGTGCATAAGCCCCGGGGTGTGCGCCGTGTGCGATGTGCCTTGCAGCGGAAGCGCCATTTCCCATGCCGATTATGCGCTGGAGCCGGAAGGATGCGACGCCAAAAGCCATTGGAACATTTGCGAAAGATGCCACGAAAAAGTGAACGAAGAGAAGCATATCCTTTCCTGCACCAATGAAAAATACTGCCACGTTTGCGGCTTTCAGCAATGCAAAGAGGGCTGGGTGGCCCATGATTTATTTGGCAATCAGGGCAATGTGATGTTCAATGAAACCCATCATTTTTATATTTGCTCGGATTGCTTTGAACCCTACTGGAATGAGGATATTTCCGGCGAACATTGCGCCGAATGCACCGCCCCCCATGTGTGCCTTGGCTGCTCCATTTACTACGAAGGGGATCATTTATACCACTGGGATGACGGGGTGTATGTTTCGGATGAAACCAATCACTGGACCACGTGCCTGGATTGCAATGCCAAACTGAACCCGGAACCCCACCGGCCTTCCCGGTATGATGCGGAAATGTGCGCCGTGTGCGATCGGCTGCTGACAGAAAAAATGCCTGGGGATGTGAATGGGGACGGCATGGTGGACCGGACGGATATTCAGGCGCTATTGAAATTCCTGGCTGGTTTCGGAAACGCCATTGATACCGAAGCGGCGGATATGAACGGCACCGGCAC
>JAZUQI010000161.1:0-2326 GCA_045605625.1 Clostridia bacterium | reverse complement strand
TGTGCAGCAGCCCGGCAAACAATTTATACCGGCATGGTGCCGTCTTCTTTATTGAAGGAAGTGGGATCGGCCTTCATATCCTGGGCCTGGCGCCACTGGAAGAACTTGGTGGCCACCTGGGGGAACAGGGCGTAGGAAAGCACGTCTTCATCCTGCTTGATGTACTGGGCAATTTCCTTGCGGTAATTTTCCAGTTCGGGGGCAATATCATCCGCCGGGCGATGGGTGATCACCTTGGCGTCGCCGATGCACTTCTTGCGCACATCTTCGTTCACGGGGGCGGGCAGACGGCCGTATTCGCCGCGCAGCAGGCCCCTGGATTCCTTGGTGACCATCTTGTAGCGTTCACCGCCCAGCACGTTCATCACGGCCTGGGTGCCAACGATCTGGCTGGTGGGGGTCACCAGGGGCGGATAGCCAAAGTCTTCACGCACACGCGGCACTTCTTCCAAAACCTGGTAATACTTATCCATGGCGTTGGCCTGCTTCAACTGGCCGATGAGGTTGGAGAGCATACCGCCGGGTACCTGATACTGCAGGGCCTTGGCATCCACGGCCAGCACCTTTCCGGCATCACGCCAGCCATCCTTATTCAGGCGGTCGGCCACGGTGCGGAAATGTTCGGCAATTTTGCTCATCAAATCTTCATCCAGGCCGGTATCGAACTGGCTTCCCTTCAGCACGGCCACCATGGATTCGGTGGCAGGCTGGCTGGTGCCGCCGCCCAGGGGAGAGAGGGCGCAGTCGATCACGTCCACGCCGGCTTCCACGGCCTTGAGCAAGGTCATGGCACCGGTGCCGGCGGTGTTATGGGTGTGCAGCACGATGGGCAGCTTGGTGTTTTCCTTCAGCTTCTTCACCAGGGAATAGGCGCTGAAGGGCAGCAGCAGCCCGGCCATATCCTTGATGCAGATCATATCGGCGCCCATGGCTTCGATATCCTTGGCCAGCTTCACGAAATATTCTTCCGTGTGCACGGGGGAGGTGGTATAGCTCATGGCCACTTCGGCGGTGCCGTTATACTTCTTGGTGGCCTTCACGGCGGTTTCCATGTTCCGCAGATCGTTCAGGGCGTCGAAAGTGCGGATGATGTCAATGCCGTTATCGATGGATTTTTTCACGAAGTAATCCACCACATCGTCCGCATAATGCTTGTAGCCCAGAATGTTCTGGCCGCGCAGCAGCATCTGCAGCTTGGTGTTGGGCATGGCTTTACGCAGGGTGCGCAGCCGTTCCCAGGGATCTTCGTTCAAAAAGCGCAGGCAGCTGTCAAAGGTGGCGCCGCCCCAGCATTCCAGAGAGAAATAACCCACTTTATCCAGCATTTCGCACACCGGCAGCATTTCATCAATGCGCATACGGGTGGCCGCCTGGGACTGATGGGCGTCACGCAGGATGGTATCGGTAATCAATACTTTTGCCATAACGATCTCCTTTTCGTAAATTCAGAATTCAGAATGCAGAATTCAGAATTTCAGATTGTCAGGATAAACATGTTACCATTCTTAATTCATAATTCTTAATTCTGAATTAAGCATCAGCCAAACATGCTCAGCAGCACGCCGGCAGCAATAGCGGAACCGATGACGCCGGCCACGTTGGGGCCCATGGCGTGCATCAGCAGGAAATTGCCAGGATTGGCCTTCTGGCCTTCCACCTGAGAAACACGGGCGGCCATGGGCACGGCGGAAACACCGGCGGAACCGATGAGGGGGTTGATTTTGCCGCCGGTGAACTTGTTCATCAGCTTGGCCAGCAGCACGCCGCAAGCGGTGCCGCAACCGAAAGCAAACACGCCCAGAGCGATGATCTTGATGGTATCGATGGTGAGGAAGGTGGCAGCGGTGGCCGTGGCGCCCACGGTGATGCCCAGGAAAATGGTGACGATGTTCATCAGTTCGTTCTGCACCGTCTTGTTCAGGCGTTCCACCACACCGCATTCACGCATCAGGTTCCCCAGCATAAGACACCCAACCAGGGGCGTAGCGCTGGGAAGCAAGAGGGATACCAGCACCGTCACCACGATGGGGAAGAGGATCTTTTCCCGCTTGGTCACAGGCCGCAACTGTTCCATCACGATCTGGCGTTCCTTCTTGGTGGTCAGCAGCCGCATGATGGGGGGCTGGATCACGGGAACCAGGGCCATGTAGCTGTAGGCAGCCACGGCGATGGGGCCCAGCAGATGGGGCGCCAGCTTACCGGTGAGCCAGATGGCGGTGGGGCCGTCGGCGCCGCCGATGATGGCGATGGGACCGGGTTCGGCATTGGTAGAGGCAAGCAATATGGGGCCAAGTCGGAACGTAGCCATGTCGTTCTGTGGGCCAAG
>JAZUQI010000160.1:0-13496 GCA_045605625.1 Clostridia bacterium | reverse complement strand
CCTCCTGATCCAGCTTGCTTTCCCCTTCCAGGATTATTTCCATCTTGGGCTTGGTGGCCGGATGCCGGGGGGTGAACACGGTGCAGCAATCTTCATAGGGCAGGGAGGAGGTTTCATAGGTGCCGATCTTCTTGGCGTATTCAATGATATCAATTTTATCAAAGCCAATCAGGGGACGGAATACCGGCATTTTCACCACTTCATTGGTGGTTTGCAAGGCTTCCATGGTCTGGCTGGCCACCTGGCCCACGGATTCGCCGGTGATCAGGGCCAGGGCCCCTTCCTTTTCGGCAATCTTTTCCGCAATGCGCATCATATAGCGGCGCATGATGAGGGTGGTGTAATCCTCGGGGCATTTTTCGTGGATTTCCATCTGGATTTCCGTGAAGGGCACCACATAGGTTTTCATGCCGCAGCAGTACTGGCTGATGATCTTGCCCAGATCCAGCACCTTCTGCTTGGCCTGTTCGCTGGTGTAGGGGAAGGAATGGTAATGCACGGAAACCAGCTGCACGCCCCGCTTGGCAATCATGTAGCCGGCCACCGGGCTGTCAATGCCGCCGGAAAGCAGAAGGGCTGCCTTGCCGCCGGTGCCCACCGGCATGCCGCCCACGGCCATATATACCTGGCAGTACAGGTACGCCTTATCCCGGATTTCCACAGAAAGCACATGTTCCGGCTTATGCACATCCACGGAAAGGTGGTCTTCATTCCTTTCCAGCACATATTCGCCGATTTTGCGGTTAATCATGGGGGAATCCATGAAATAGCGCTTATCCGCCCGGCGGGCTTCCACCTTGAAGGTGCCGTTCAGGGGGCGCATCATTTTTTCCGCTTCCTGGCAGATGGCCTCAAAATCATCCTTTTCCATTTCAATGGCCGGGCACACGGAATGCACGCCGAACACCTTCCGCACCCGTTCCATGCAGCCTTCCACATCCTCCATATCGCACACGAAAATCCGGGCATCATGGAGCCATACATTGGCCTTGAATTCCTTGGTGGCTTCCCGTACCCGCTTCACCAGGGCCTTCATGAAATAGGGGCGGTTGAGGCCCTTGAGGTAAATTTCGCCGTAGCGAACCATCAATAACTGACGCATGGATCAAAACCCTTTCTTTTATCGTCTCCGGAACCGGGAAAGCAGGGCGTATTGCCCCTTCACCGCTTCCAGCACCGTATTCATTTCTTCCACGGTATTTTCCGGGCAGAGGGAAAACCGCAGGGCGCTTTCCGCCCGGGCAGCTTCCACCTGCATGGCCCGCAGCACCGCACTCACCTTCTGCTTGTGGGAGGAGCAGGCGCTGCCGATGCCCACATAAATTCCCTTGCCTTCCAGGGCGTGCAGCATGGTTTCGGAGCGCACGGGCGGCAAACTCATGTTCAATATATGGGGGGCAGCGTTTTCGCCATCCGGAGCCGGGCCGTTGACGGCGGCGCCGGGAATGATTTCCATCAGGCCCCTGAACAGGTGCATTTTCACCTGCTGCATGGCATGTGCCTTGGGGAAAGCCTCCATGGCGGCCTTCAGCCCGGCGATGCCCGGGGTGTTTTCCGTGCCGGAGCGAATCATGCTTTCCTGGCCGCCGCCCACCTGCCGGGGGTTTACCTGCACATGGGGGGCCATCACCAGGGCGCCGATGCCCTTGGGGGCATGGATTTTGTGGCCGGAAAGGGCGTAGCTATCCGCCCCTGCCCTGCGCATATCAAAGGGCACACGCAGATACCCCTGCACCCCGTCCACATGGAAATGGGCATCGGGGCACAGCCGCCGCTTCATTTCGCCGATTTGTTCCAGGGGCTGAATGGCCCCGGTTTCGTTGTTCACCTGCATCACGCAAAGGAGGGCCACGCTTTCATCCATCATGCCTTCCAGCGCAGCAAGGTTCACAAGGCCGTCCCTGGTGTAGGGAATGGCAATTGCTTCTGCTCCTTCCACCGCCTGGCAGGCTTCCTTCACGGCCGGATGCTCCCCAGCGGAATAGAGAATGCGCTTTTCCCGGCACTTTTTGCCCTTGCCCAGAATCACCAGGTTATCCGCCTCCGTGCCGCCGGACAGAAACACCACTTTGCTGCCGGATGGGGCATGAACGGATTGCAAAATCATTTCCCGGCATTCCTTCATCATTTTGGCCGGGCCCATGGCCGGGGCATACAAAGCGGAAGGATTATAATAATCCTCCCGCATGGCGTGCAGCATGGCATCCACCGCTTCTTTGCAAGGCCGGGTGGTGGCGCTGTTATCCAGATAGATGGCCATATCAGTTATTCTGCCAGACGCCCTGGCCGATGTACTTCTTGATCATGGACACCATTTCTTCGCTGGGCTCGATGATGATGATGCGCTTTTGATCTTCCTTCTGGAAGTAGAAATAGAAAAGCTCCGCTTCCCGGTTCAAAAACCAGTTGGTGCGCTTGATGCCGGGCATATTGATATAGCGGTTGAAGGAGCCGCTGGCCACATACCCGCAGGCTTCCACATTGCGCACGTTCATGGTGCCAAGGGCCTTGCGCTTTTTATTGTTATACACCTGGGCAAAGTCCATCTGGCCGTTGGTGAAGGTGTATTCATATTCCATTTTGATTTTATCCTTGTTCAGGAACGTGATGAGGGCAATGCCCCCGGCAAGCAGCGTCAGCACGATGTTCACCAGCAGAGCGGTGGTGAAGCCTTCCACGGCCACGTAGGTGATGATATTCTGCAGTTCCATAAAGGCATAAATGGCCAGCAGCACCCACACCACATTGGCGAACATATAGATGAACGAATCCATCCCGGCCTTGCGCTTGGTTACGCCTTCTTCACGAAAATTATCCATCATTGTGTTTGTTCCTCCTTTATTTCATCAGGGGCCCATGATTGCAACCACAACCAGGGCAACCGTTAATCCGCCCAATACTTCCAGGGGCGTGTGGCCCACCAGTTCCTTCAGCCTTTCTTCGGTGATGGGCTTGCCTTCGATCAATATTTCCCGGATCAGCTGGTTCAGAACCGCCCCCTGCTTGCCCGTTTCCGCCCGGACGCCCAGGGCATCGTAAATCACCACCGCCATCAGGATAAAGGCAACGGCAAACACCGCCGAGCCAAACCCTTCCTGCAGGCCGCACATCAGCGCCATGGAAACAACGAAAGCCGTGTGGGAAGAGGGCATGCCCCCCATGCCGAAGCACCTGCGCCAATTGAATTTTTTCTCAATCAGCCAGGTGATGAACACTTTCATCACCTGCGCCACGGCCCAGGAAAGCACGCTGGCCCAAATGATGCGGTTTTGGAAAAATGCCTGTAAATGCTCCACAAAAACGCCTCCGGGGGTTATTGTACACGATGCAGGGTGGATTTAGCAAGGGATTGCAGAAATTCTGCCCCCTCCCCCAGGCCCTGCAGGGCTTCCACAGCGGTTTGGATGCAGGCGGCGGCATCCAGCCGGGCCTGTTCCACGCCCACGCAGGCAGGCCAGGTGAGCTTGCCCTCCTGGATATCCTTGCCCAATGTTTTGCCCATCAGGGCGGCGTCCCCTTCCAGGTCCAGTAAATCATCCACAATCTGGAAGGCAAGGCCCAGGTTTTCGCCGAAAATGCGGCCCTGTGCGATGGTTTCTTCATTCGCTCCGGCCAGCAAAAAACCGGCGGTGACGGGGGCCGTGATGAGGGCGGCGGTTTTACTAAGGTGAATTTTTCGCACAAGGGCGGCGTCGGGCTGCTTTCCTTCGTTGGTCACATCCAGCACCTGGCCCCCCAGCATGCCCAAAACCCCGGCGGCGGTGGCCATCATGCCAAGGGCGGCAAAGGCCTCCTTGCTTTTTTCCGCTGCCATCACTTCAAAGGCGTGGGATAAAAGCCCGTCCCCGGCCAGAATGGCCATGCCCTCGCCGTACACCACATGGTTGGTGGGCTTGCCCCGGCGCAGGGTATCGTTATCCATACTGGGCAGGTCATCATGAATGAGGGAATAGGCGTGAATCATTTCCACGGCGCAGGCAAAGGGCAGGGCCTTCGTCACATCGCCGCCGACCGCTTCGCAGGCCGCCAGCGCCAGGCACCCCCGCAGCCGCTTGCCCCCGGAAAGCAGGCTGTAACGCATGGCCTCTTTCAAAATTTCCGGGGCCCCGGTAAAGGGCAGGGCATGAAGGGCATCCTCCACCATTTGCTTATAGCGGTTCAATTGATCCTGAAAGTTCATGGCGCATCCTCCATGGGCACAAGTTCACCGCCGGATAATTCCAGCATCCGCTTTTCCGCATGATCCAACGAAGCGGTTAATTCCTTGGAAAGCTGCATGCCCTCTTCATAGCATTTCAGGGTATCTTCCAGGGGCAGATTGCCCCCTTCCATTTTCTGCACAAGGGCTTCCAGGGCCAATAGCTTTTCTTCAAAGGTTACTTGCTTCTTCGCCAAAGGGATTCTCCTTTCGCACGTTCATCAGCCGCACGTCCATGCGCCCGTCCTGCAAAAGCAGGGTCATTTCTTCCCGGGCGTTTTCCACGCTGGTGATGGGGCGGCTGCCGTCCATCACAAAGGCATAGCCCCTCTTCAGCGCCTGCCGGGGGCCCAGGGCGGAAAGCTGCTGGGAAAGCCGCTGCACATCCGCCTTTTTCTGCAAAAGCATTTTATCCGAAAGGGCGTGCAGCCGCTGGGTGTATAAATCGGACAGGGCCCGGGCCTTTTTCAGCCGCACCGCCGGGTGTTCCCGGGAAAGGCGGCTTTCCAGCCCGGAAAGCACGGCCTTTTGCCGAAGCAGCTGGTTTTGCCCGGCACGCAGCAGGGCGGAGCGGTATTTTTCCATGGCCTGCACCACCGCCCGGTATTCCGGCACGCATTTTTCGGCGGCCTCGGTGGGGGTGGCGGCCCGTTCATCGGCGGCCAGGTCGCTGAGGGTGACGTCCACTTCATGGCCCACGGCGGACACAATGGGAATGGGGCAGGCCGCAATGGCCCGCACCACAATTTCTTCGTTGAAGGCCCACAAATCTTCCATGCTGCCGCCGCCCCGGCCTACGATGATTACATCGATGCCCGGCACCTGGGCCATCTCCGCAATGCCTGCGGCAATATCCGGCGCCGCATTTTCCCCCTGCACCAGGCAGGGCCGCAGCACCAGCTGCATGCCGGGGTAGCGCCGCCTGGTGACGGTGGCAATATCGTGGATCACGGCCCCGGAACGGCTGGTGACCACCCCGATCATCCGGGGAAGGAAGGGCAGGGGGCGTTTCCGTGCTACATCAAACAGGCCTTCTTTCAAAAGCTTGGCTTTCAATGCTTCGTAGCGCAGGTATAAATCCCCCATGCCGTCCAGGGTGATGGTATCGGCATAGAACTGATAGCTGCCGCTTGTGGTATACAGCCCCACCGCCCCGGTTAAAATCACCTTCATGCCGTTTTCCACGGGGAAGGTGATGTGCATATTCTTCTGGCGGAAGCATACGCACTGGATGCGGCTTTCTTCATCTTTCAGGATGAAATACCAGTGGCCGGAAGCGTAGCGCTTCATATCGCTGATTTCCCCGCGCAGGGATAAAAACCGCAGGGTGGGGTCCCCGGCCAGGGAGCGGCTTACGTATTCATTCAGTTGGGTGACGGTCAGCGTCCAGGCCATGTTACTGCACTTTCTTCTGGGCGGCTTCCACGGTGTTTGCCATCAGCATGCAGATGGTCATTTTCCCAACGCCGCCGGGCACGGGGGTGATGTAAGCGGCTTTTTGGGATACGGCGTCAAAATCCACGTCGCCGCACAGCTTGCCACCCACCCGGTTGATGCCCACATCCACCACGGCGGCCCCTTCCTTCACCATATCGGCGGTGACGAACCGGGGGCGGCCCACAGCGGCCACCAGAATATCCGCATTCTTAGTATGTTCCGCCAGGTTCTGGGTGCGGGAATGGCAGATGGTTACGGTGCAGTTAGCGTCCAACAGCAGCATGGCAATGGGCTTGCCCACGATGTTGCTGCGGCCAATCACCACCGCATTCTTGCCGGACAGGGGAATGCCGGCAGATTCCAGCATATACATAATCCCCTTGGGGGTGCAGGCCACCACGCCGTCCTGGCCGGTGAACAGTTTTCCGGCGTTTTCGATATGGAAGCCGTCCACATCCTTTTCCGGCAGGATTTTTGCAAGGGCCTTGGCTTCATCCAGGTGCTTGGGCAGGGGCAGCTGCACCAGAATGCCGTGGAAACGGTCATCCCCGTTCAGGGAATCGATGAGGGTTTCCAGTTCTTCCTGGGTGGTTTGGGCCGGAAGGCGCAGGGTTTCAGAAACCATGCCCAGCTGTTCGCAGGCAAGGCCTTTATTGCGCACATATACCTGGCTGGCCGGGTCTTCCCCCACCAGAATTACGGCAAGGCCGGGGTGCACGCCTTTTTCCTTCAGGCTTTCCACCTGTTCCTTCAGCGTTTCCATCACCTGGGCCGCCATCACTTTTCCATCCAATAACTGGGCCATCACAATCTACCTCCCATACATTTTTCCATTCCCAGCAGCGCAACCCCCACGGCATTATCCCCGGAATATTCGGGCTTGCCAAAGTGCAGCTGCAGGTGCAGCCGGCGCTTTTCGTTGCGCTCCGTCAGCATTTCCCGGAACAGGCGGGAGGAGGCCACGCCCCCTGCCAGCAAAATCTGCCGGGTATTGGTTTTTTCTGCCGCTGCATGAAGCAGCCGCAGCACCGTGCGGCACAGGATGGAATACACCTCCGCCGCTATATCCTCTTTGTTTTCCCCTTTGGCAATCAGCCGCATCAATTGGGCTTCCGCCCCGGAAAGGTGGCATTGCAGGGCCTGTTCATCCATGCTGACGGGAACGATGGCCCGGGCCGTGCCCTTTCTGGCCAGTTCCTCCAGATGGGGGCCGCTGGGGAAGGGAAGCCCCAGTTTTACCCCCACCCGGTCCACCAATTGGCCTGCGTGCAGATCCATAGAGGTGCCAAGGGGGGTTAAATCCTCCCCATCCATCAAAAGCACATCCGTTGTGCCGCCGGACAGGTGCAGCGCAAGGAAGCGATCTGCCCCCAGGCCGCTATCCACCCGGGCGGCCCGGATATGGCCCCGCTGGTGGGTGGTTTCGTAAAAGGGCACGTGATGGGAGGCCGCAAGGCACCTTCCCACCATTTCCCCCACGTTGAACACCGGCATATAGGAATCCGCCCCATCCCGGGGGGAAACCGATGCGCACACGCAGGAAAGGGGCTCCTGTGCGTTTTCCATCACGTTTTCCACCTGTTTTGCAAGTTGCCTAACATGCGCAAACACGGCCTCGCTTTGGCGAAGGCCGCGTTCACCCGTTTCCACGGGCAGCAAACGCCGGCTTTGCAATATTTCCCCTTTCGAGGTGCAAAGGGCGGCGGAGGTAGTGTAGTTGCTGGTATCCAGCCCTAAGGCCAGCATTATGCCTGTTCCCCGTTTCTTTTTTCCAGCACGGAGGAAAGCACGCCGTTGACGAACTTTCCGGAACGGGGGGTGTTGAACCGCTGGGCCAGGGTAACAGCCTCATTGATGACCACGGCATCGGGGGTGGTGCGGTCAAAGCACATTTCCCAGATGGCCACCCGCAGCACGGCCTGGTCCACCTTGGCGATGCGGTTCAGGGCCCAGCCCTTCAAATGCTCTTCAATCATGCTGTCCAGTTCCTCGGCATGCTCTTCCACACCGGCAAGCAACTGATCGATATATTCTTTATCGTCTTCTTCGGGAGTAAAGGCGATCAACCCCTGCAGGGTATCTTCGCCGCCGTCGCCGCCCAGCATGTTTTCAAACACCATCTGAACGGCGGCGGCCCGTGCGGATTTACGGGACATGGGTCAATTTCCCCCATCAATTATTCTTCGGTAACTTCTTCCACCGCTTCTTTGATTTCTTCCACGGTTTCGGCGATTTCTTCTTTTACTTCTTCCACCGCTTCGGCAATTTCTTCCTTGGTTTCTTCCACTTCTTCAGCGGCTTCTTCCACGGCTTCTTCTGCCTTTTCTTCGGCTTCCTTGGCTTCCTTGATGGCCTTGGAAACCCGGGCGTCCTTCATCTTATACACCTTTTCCTTCACGGGGGCAACCTTATCGGCAGCCTTCTGGAAGGTGGCCTTCTTATCGGAAACGCCGCCAATGAACAGGGCCACAACCAGCAGGGCCACGATCAGCAGGGTTTTCCAGAAACCGATGGACAGGAACAGGATGGCCATAATCAGGGCGATCACGCAGCAGAAGATGGCGCATTCGGGGGTGCCGATTTTGAACACTTTTTGCATCATGGTTTCAAATTTGGACTGCTTGTTTTCACTCATTGGTTTCTTCCTCCTGTGCCGGTTCGGCAATTTCAGTGTTTTCTTCCACGGGGGTTTCTATCACTTCCGCCGGAATTTCTTCCGTTGCGGCAGCTTCGACGGTTACTTCAGCCGTTTCTTCCACCGGGGCTTCAGGCAGGGGGGCCGGCTGGGCATCATCCCGCTTGAACAGGCGCTGATGGATGGGCTGCTTCTTTTCCTTGGAGGGCAGTTCCGCTTCGGCAGCGGCTTCTTCCTTCACAAGGTAGGGGGAATTATTGGTGGCTTCCTTGGCGGTTTCCACGGCCACCCGCACTTCCTTCACTTCAATGCCGGAAGAGGCCTGCAGGTACTGCTTGATCTTCTTTTGCAGGGAAGATACGGCCAGGGGAATGATGATGTTGTTGGCCAGGGAAATGCTCAGATCCACCGTCACGCCGCCCCGGCCATTCTGAATGCGCATGTGGGACAGGGACACTTCTTCATGCATATCCACGCACTTTTTCACCAGGTTCTTGATGGCCACCACGGCAATGCGCAGTTCGCCGTTTTCCGTCTGCTGGATCACAAAATCCTTCCGGCGGATGGTGAACTTATGGGGAATGGTGAACAGGTACATGGCAAACAGGATATCCAATACGCCGATGGTCATCAGGCCAAGTTTCGTCCACTTGCTGAGCAGGATGGCGTCCATATCCCATTTCACAAAGGGCAGCATGGGCAGCACGGCCGGCATTAAAAGCACCAGCCCCGTCAAAATCAGGAACAGGGAACCGCAGGTGAGAATAATGCGGTGCCAGAAACGGAATTGCTTCATTTTTTACACCTCTTTACAACACGTGGGTCAGCTGCGGCGACGGCCGGGGGCCTTTTTCCGGCTTTTCTTTTCTTCTTCCTTGGGCAGTTCAGCCGTTTCTTCGGCGGCAGGGGCGACTTCCGCCGTTTCCTGCACATCGCCTTCCAGCTGGGCCTGTTCTGCCAAGGTTTCTTCATTGGCTGCTTCTTCTTCGTTCAGCACATCTTCCGCAACCTGGGGATCAGTTTCTTCGGCTGGGGCCGCTTCCACGGCAGGGGTTTCTTCCTGCACAGGGGCTTCCTCCGCCTTTTCTTCCGCCTTGGCCGGGGCCACAGGCGTTTCTTTCTTTTGTTCGGCTTCCGTCAGACGGGGAGAAGCCTGAGCAGCTTCAATGCCGGTGAGGGTGGCCTTCTTTTCTTTTTCAAAGCTGACGCCCTGCACGTGCACATCCACACGCACCACATGCAGGCCGGTGAGGCTTTCCAGGGCCTTGCGTACGTTTTCCTGCACTTCCCCGGCCACCTTCTGGATGGGGGAGCCGTATTCCACCACGATGTACAGATCCACCGCAGCTTCCTGGCTGCCCACTTCCACCTTCACGCCTTTGGTGATGGTGCGGTTGCGGCCCAGAATTTCGCTGAAACCGCCGCTGACACACATCCCGGCAATGCCATCCACTTCGTTGGCGGCAACGCCGGCAATGGTGGCAATAACTTCATTGGCGTAGGTGATGGTACCGCCGTTTTGCAAATCAACATCCACCTTCACAGGAAGATTTTCTTTTTTCTGGGGCATGGAACGCACCTCCTTAGAGATATAAACCAGTATAACAGATTTTTTTGTCTTTGGCAACAGTTCTCAGGCGGCTGCCTTTTCGATGCCATAAACTTTTTGTGAACAACGTCAGGGGGTGAGGCGGTTGGGGCCGCGGAAGAGGAACATCACTTCCTTGATCGGGATGCCCAGCAGCAGCATGGTCAGCCGGTCCACCCCCAGGCCGAAGCCGCCGTGGGGCGGGCAGCCGTAGCGGAAGAAATCCATATAGAATTTCACGTCTTCGCCCAGGCCCTTTTCATCGGCCTGCGCACGCAGCTGTTCATAGCGGTGTTCACGCTGGGCGCCGGTGGTGATTTCCGTACCCCGCCAGATCAGGTCATAGCCCAGGGGCATGCCCTTTTCATCCCGCATGTGGTAGAAGGCACGCTTCTGGGGGCCGTAATCGGTAACGAAGAGGAATTCGTGGCCGAACTTATCCATGGAAAGCTTGGCGCAAAGGTGTTCCGCTTCGGTGGTCAGGTCGTTCTTTTCTTCTTCGGGGCAGGTGTAGCCATAGCGTTCTTCCAGTTCCTTGTACACATCTTCCAGCTTCATTTCCGGGAAGGGCAGGGTGGGAACGATGGTTTCCATGCCGAACAGTTCCTTGATCTTTTCGCCGTACTTATCCTTCACGGCCTTCAGGGCAGCCTGCAGCAGTTCCGCTTCCAGGGCCATCACATCCCGGAAGGAGGAGATATAGCTCATTTCCAGGTCAAAGCCGGTGAATTCGGTGGCATGCTTGTTGGTGAAGCTCTTTTCCGCACGGAACACGGGGCCCACTTCAAAGATGCGGTCAAAACCGGCGGCCATAGCCATTTGCTTATAGAACTGGGGGCTCTGGGAGAGGTAGCCCTTGCGGTCAAAATACTTCAGTTCGAACACGTCGGAGCCAGATTCGCTGGCAGCGCCGATGAGCTTGGGGGTGTGGATTTCCATGAAGCCTTCATTCAGCAGGAAGTTGCGCATGGCGGCCACCATTTCCGTCTGGGCCTTGAAGATGAGGGTGTTACGGTCAGAGCGCAGATCCACCCAGCGGTAATCCAGCCGGCTGTCAATGGCGGCATCCTTGGAAATGGGCAGGGGTTCGGCGATGGAGAGGATTTCCATCTGTTCCGGCAGCATTTCAATGCCGCCCATCTTCACATAGCTGTTTTCCACCACGGGGCCAATGCAGGTCACCACGGATTCCACCGTCAGCTGGTCAATCACCGCAGCAATTTCCGGATACTTTTCCTTTTCCACCGTCACCTGGATGCGGCCGGTATGATCCCGGATCACCAGGAAGGCCATGGTGCGCTTATTGCGCAGGTTTTCCACATAGCCCTGAATTTTGTTCACTTCGCCCACGCTTACCTTGGCAATCAAATTTCTGTTCATAATGGATATACTCCTTTTCAAGCGTTCTTATTTCAGCAGTTGGGTCACTTGTTCCGCTGCCGTTTCCAGCGGCAGTTCCGTTTCTTCCCGGGTTTCCATATTGCGGATCTTCACCGTGCCCCGGGCGTATTCATCGCCGCCCAGAATGGCCACCAGTTTGGCGTTCACCTTATCGGCAAACTTGAACTGGGCTTTCAGGGAACGGCCGCACACATCGCAATCCGCCTTCACGCCCTTTTGCCGCAGGGATTGGGTAAAAGTAAAGGCAGGCACCGCCATTTCGGCCCCCAGGTTTGCCACATACACATCGGTGATGCCGGGGTTTTGGGGCAGCAGGCCCTGGTGGGTAAGCTCCATCAGGATGCGCTCAATGCCAATGCCGAAACCGGCTGCCGGGGTGGCCGGGCCGCCCAGCTGTTCCACCAGCTTATCATACCGGCCGCCGCCGCACAGGGCCAGCCCTTCCCGGCCGGACTGCATGATGATTTCAAACACCGTTTTGGTGTAGTAATCCAGACCGCGCACAATCCGGGGATCCAGCGCATAGGGGATGTTTGCCGCCGTCAGCAGGGTTTGCAGCTTATCAAAGTGGGAGGCGCAATCTTCGCACAGGCAATCCAGAATGGAAGGGGCATCCTTCACAATTTCCTTGCACTTTTCTTCCTTGCAGTCCAGAATGCGCAGGGGGTTCTTGGCGAAGCGTTCCTGGCAGGTGGGGCACATCTGGGAAAGGCGCTCGCCCAGATAATCCTTCAATTTCTGGTGATACTTGGGCCGGCATTCCGGGCAGCCGATGGAATTGATGTGCACGGAAAGGTTTTTAAGGCCCAGGCCCCCAAGCAGCTCAAACAAAGCGCAAATCAGTTCCGCTTCCACGGTGGGTTCCTTGCCGCCAAAGCATTCCATGCCAAACTGGTGGTGCTCACGCAGCCTTCCGGCCTGGGGCTTTTCATAGCGGAAAATGGGGGCGTTCAGGTAATACATTTTGCAGGGCAGGGCTTCGTTATACAATTTCCCTTCAATGAACGCACGCACTGCACCGGCAGTGCCTTCGGGCTTCAAGGTGATGCTGCGCTCGCCCTTATCCAGGAAGGTGTACATTTCCTTGGTCACAATATCGCTGGTATCGCCCACGCCCCGCTGGAAAAGCTCCGTATGTTCAAAAACGGGGGTGCGCACTTCCCGGTATCCCCACCGGGCCGCCAGACTGCGCATTCTGGCCTCTACATATTGCCATTGATAGGCATCCTGCGGGAGCATATCCCGGGTGCCCTTGGGTGCTTGTGTCAGCATAAAACCCCTCCTGTAAAAAAATACGCCCATGCCATACGCATGGGACGAAGTTCTCTTCGCGGTGCCACCCAGCTTGAAAGGCATCTGCCTTTCCGCTTTCTTTCCGTAACGCTGAAATGCGCCTGCTCTCGCAGGAGGCTCCGGGTTGTCCCATCCGCTTTGCAATGCGCCGCTTTCAGCCGGGGCGGCACTCTCTTTGATTGCATCGGCCGGATTTCTTCCCATCATTGCCGGTGTTTTCCTATTATAAAAGGAAAAAACAAAGATGTCAATAAAATTCAGAATTTAGAATTCAGAATGAAGAATTTATGGTGTTTTGCAATAGCTGAAGTTCGGTAAACTACATTCACCCTTTGGCACACCCCAAAAGCCTTCCCCTTGAGGGGAAGGTGGTCGCTGCAGGCGGACGGATGAGGTGGCACAGAAAAGCGGAATTCGTAATTTTTTTCTTCGTAGGGGACGGGAAACCCGTCCCATCCTCCTGCCGGACAAATGAAGGCGTGAAAAAATGCTTACCTCTTTCCATCTTCCTTTCCTCTTCTCTGTTTTTTGGGACGGGAAACCCGTCCCCTACAACGAATGAACTTTCTTCCATCTGCTTTGCGTCATCAATATTTATCGTTCCCCATCCCCCAAATAACACCACGCAAATCCTTCTTTTATCAAACCGCCTTATCGTAGGGGAGGGGCTTGCCCCTCCCGTTTCCGTTTCTTGTGCAATTTGTAATTCAGAATGAAGAATTTAAAGTGTTTTGAGCAATCCCTCCGCCCCTTCGGGGCACCTCCCTTTCACAAGGGAGGCTTTTTTGTGCGAAAATCCCATGTGATGAAAGAAAAAGCTCAATTTTACAAAAGCACGATTATCCCTCCATACTATGTGACCGGCCTGGCTTTCCCCGTCCCCCAAAAGCCTTCCCCTGGAGGGGAAGTTGGCCGCCGTAGGCGGTCGGATGAGGTGGAAAAAA
>JAZUQI010000159.1:0-2590 GCA_045605625.1 Clostridia bacterium | reverse complement strand
GATTCTGATCGTTGGCCTGCTGCTGAAAAAGACCAATTGGAAAAAGGCTGTGGCTGGAATCGTGGGCTGCGCTGCGGCCTGCGGCCTGTACCAGATCCCCGCTGTTTCCCAACTGTTCTCCATGGTGAAAGTGCCCATGGTGACGTTCCTGGTGGTGGGCGTTCTGTGCCTGTTCAACGTGGGCGTGATGAAAACCCGGCTGGGCCAGCAGTTCCGTGCGGTGGGCCAGAACAGAACCGTGGCCAATGCCTCCGGTATCCATGTGGATCGGGTGCGCCTGCTCGCCATCGTGATTTCCACCATTCTGGCCGGTTGGGGCCAGCTGATCTTCGTGCAGAACATGGGCTCCTTCCAAACTTACGGTGCCCATGAGCAGGTGGGCCTTTACGCCGGTGCGGCCATTCTGGTTGGCGGTGCGTCCATTCGTAAGGCCACCAACGGCCAGGCCATCCTGGGCTGCATTCTGTTCCATCTTCTGTTCATCGTGGCGCCGCCTGCGGCCAAGAACCTGTTTGGCGATGCGGCCATCGGCGAATACTTCCGTGTGTTCATTTCTTACGGCGTTATTGCCTTGGCGCTGGTCATGCATGCATGGCGTGCCCTGGAAAGCCGCAAGGCCAAGAAGGAAGCGGAAGCGGCTGCCAAATAATTTCAAAACCCCAAAAGGGCTTGCTGCGGCAGGCCCTTTTTTCGTGGCATGGAAAGAAAAGGAAGGAAAGGGTGGGTTGAGGTTTTTACAGAACTGTGATATAATAAGAGGTAATTGCACGTTGAGAGGGGTTTCTGAAATATGACGGCCCGGCACGAAAGAGGAAAAAAATGGCTGTTTGCCATTTTGGTAGCCGTGCTGCTGGTGGGGCTGATGGCCTTTGCACTTTCCGGCAGCAACGGGAAGATATTAAAAAATCTGTTCACGGAAGAATTCACCAATGAAGAACTGCGGGAGCAGTTGATGGAGTTTGGCTGGCGCGGCTATATTGTGATTGCTGCCCTGGCCACGCTGCAAGTGGTGTGCAGCTTTTTACCGGCGGAGCCGGTGCAGGTGCTGGCCGGGTTCACGTTTGGGTTTCCGGTGGGGCTGCTTTGCTGCATGGTGGGGGTGGTGCTTGGAAGCACTATGATTTACCTGCTGCAGAAAACCTTTGGGGATCGGCTGCGGGGCTTTTTCGTGAGGAAGCTGAACCTGGATCTGGAAAAAATCGCCCGTTCCAGCAAGGCTGTGGTGATTATTTTTATTTTGTATTTTCTGCCGGCCATTCCCTATGGCATGATTTGCTTTTTTGCGGCCAGCATGGGCATGCGCTATCGCCGGTATATTACGGTGATGGTGCTGGGGGCACTTCCCTCGGTGTGCATCGGGGTGAGCCTGGGGTATATGACCATCATGTCCAGCTGGGTGGTTTCGGTTTGCGTGTTTGCGGTGCTGATTGCGCTGGCGCTATTGATTTTCTGGAAGAGGGATGAACTGTTTTCCCGGCTGAACCAGTACGCCGAAAAGAACAAAAAACAGCCCCTGAACCGGGTACGGGATATGAACGGGCCGCTGCTGGATGTGATCTATGGGGCGGTGCGGGTGTATCTTTTCCTGTGCGGCGTGCGGCTGAAAACAGTGAACAAAGTGGGAACGCCTAAGAGGCCTTCCATCATTTTGTGCAATCACGGCTCGGCCTTTGATTTTGTTTTTGCGGCGGCTGTGCTGCGGAAATTCAGGCCCAATCTGGTATCGGCCCGGTTGTATTTCTATCATAAATGGCTGGGGAAGTTGCTGCGGATGTTGGGGGCGTTCCCCAAATCCATGTTTGCCCCGGATATGGAAAATGCCCGGAATTGCTTCACGGTGCTGAAAAACAAGGGCCATCTGGTGATGATGCCGGAGGCCCGGCTTTCCACCGCAGGACGGTTTGAGGATATTCAGGAAAACACCTATTCTTTCATCAAAACCGCCGGGGCCTGCGTGTATACGGTGAAATTTAACGGCAGCTACCTGGCCAAACCCAAGTGGGGGAAGGGCCTGCGGCGTGGGGCCGTGGTGGAGGCGGAGCTGGATATCCTCTACACGGCGGAGCAGCTGAACACCCTTTCCTTGGACGAAGTGAAAAAGGGCATTGCGGAGCGGCTGGATTATGATGAATTCCGGTGGCTGAAAACGCAACCGGCGATTCGCTACCACACCCGTCACATGGCAGAGGGCCTGGAAAACATTCTGATGACCTGCCCCCTGTGCGGAAAGAAGCACACCCTTACCACGAAAAGGAAGAAGGTTTTCTGCGAAAACTGCGGCTATCTTACCTCCGTGGATCAGCGGTATGCCTTTACCGGCAATTTCTGGTTTGAAAACCTGGCCGGGTGGCATGACTGGCAAAAGGCAAAGCTGGCGGAAGAAATTGAGCAAAACCCCAATTATGCCCTGGTGGACAAGGTGGAACTGCGCCTGCCCGGGGACGGTAAAGGGCTGACCCGGCACGGCGGAAACGGCATTTGCACCCTGAACCGGGAAGGGTTGACTTATGCAGGAACCAAGGATGGGGAAACGGTGGAGCTGCATTTTTCTTTGCAGCGGCTGTACCGGCTGTTGTTTGGCGCCGGGCAG
>JAZUQI010000158.1:0-5853 GCA_045605625.1 Clostridia bacterium | reverse complement strand
AAACATCTCCTTGGCTCACAGAACGACATGGCTACGATCCGACTTTCATCCGTCAGGTGGGCGAAAACTTCCGCAGGCAGTTCCACACGCACGCCGATATCCACCCGGTTGGACTTGGTATTGATTTGCAGGTCGGAGCAGACGGTTTCCATCCACTTGCTGCCGCTGCGGCCGGCGGAAATGATGCACTTTTCCGCTTCAAACACGCCGTCATCCGTGGTGACCGCATAGCCGCTTTCCGTTTTTTCCACCTTATGGGCGGCGCAATGGAAGCGGAACTCCACCTTTTCTTTCAAATCGTTATACAGGTTTTCCAGCACCACATAATTGATATCCGTGCCCAGATGGCGCACAGAGGCGTCCAACAGGTGCAGCCCGTTTTGCAGGCACTTTTTCTTGATTTCCGAATTGGCCGTGGAATACAATTTGGTGCCTTCGCCGCCATAGCGCAGGTTGATTTCATCCACATAGTGCATCAAATCCAGGGCTTCATTCTTGCCGATGTATTCGTACAGCGTGCCGCCGAACTGGTTGGTAATGTTATATTTGCCATCGGAAAAGGCACCGGCGCCCCCAAACCCATTCATGATGGAGCAGGGCTTGCAGCCAATGCAACTTTTGATTTTTTTGCCGTCAATGGGGCATTTCCGCTTCTGCAGGGGATGCCCGCTTTCCAATACCAGAATACGCAGGGAGGGGTTCAGCTTCGTCAGTTCATAGGCGGAAAAAATGCCGCCGGGGCCTGCGCCAATGATCAGTACGTCATAATGCTGCATGAAAAATAAACTCCTTCCGGAATAGCTTTATGCAAATGCCCGTGCCTTTGCAAATCAGTTTACCATGAATAGGCAGAAATTGCAAGAGGAGAAAGAGGAACAAAGCAGGGGCTTATGCAGCCCCTGTACTCCGCAGCAGGGAATTCCTCCCTGCACCCGGCAGCGGATGGGAATGCTTTTTTCTCCCCCATATCGGCCGCAAAAAGGAAAAAGACGCTGCGCCCCACGGGCCAAAGCAGGGGCTTATGCAGCCCCTGTACCCCGCAGCAGGGAGTTCCTCCCTGCACCCGGCAGCGGATGGGAATGCTTTTTTCTCCCCCCATATCGGCCGCAGAAAGGAAAAGACGCTGCGCCACACGGGCCAAAGCAGGGGCTTATGCAGCCCCTGTACCCCGCAGCAGGGAATTCCTCCCTGCGCCCGGCAGCGGATGGAAATGCTTTTTTCTCCCCCATATCGGCCGCAGAAAGGAAAAGACGCTGCGCCCCACGGGCCGGGCGGCGTTTCGCCGCCTGCCGGATGCCGTGGCATCCGGGGAAAACATTGAAAAATAGTCGGTGGGGAAAGCTCGCTTTCCCTCCGACATTTTTCATGTTTTCACTTCGCCCGTGGGTGTATTTTTGTGTGTTCTCATCAACGCATCAGTTTCCCCTTGCTTCATGCGAAAACTGCTTTGCCAGCCTGTTCAAGTTCCATCGCAAAAGGGGTGCAGGGATGAAATCCCTGCCGCAGGGTTTCAGGGGCTGCGAAAGCCCTTGAATTTCACCCAACAAAATCGGTTTCCCCCTGCTTCATGCGAAAACTGCTTTGCCAGCCTGTTCAAGTTCCATCGCAAAAGGGGTGCAGGGATGAAATCCCTGCCGCAGGGTTTCAGGGGCTGCGAAAGCCCCTGAATTTCACCCAACAAAATCGGTTTCCCTCTGCTTCATGCGAAAACCGCTTTGCCGCCTGTTCAAGTTCCATCGCAAAAGGGGTGCAGGGATGAAATCCCTGCCGCAGGGTTTTCAGGGGCTGCGAAAGCCCCTGAACACATCCCAACAAAAAATACAGCTGCGCACAGGGCACAGCTGCATATATCACTTGTTGTAATTGGAAAGGAATTGCTTGGTGCGCTCCTGCCGGGGATTGCCAAACACCTCCGCCGGGCTGCCCATTTCGCAGATCAGGCCGTCATCCATGAAAATCACCTTATCCGCCACATCCCGGGCGAAGCTCATTTCGTGGGTCACAATAATCATGGTGGTTTTCTTCTCCGCCAGTTCCTTGATTACCTTCAGCACTTCGCCGGTGAGTTCAGGGTCCAGGGCGGAGGTGGGTTCATCAAAGCAGAGAATATCAGGCTGCAGGTTCAGCGCCCGGGCAATGGCCACACGCTGGCACTGGCCGCCGGATAATTGATGGGGGTAATGATTCATTTTATCCTTCAGCCCCATCTGTTCCAATAGGTGCCGGGCCTCGGCCTCAATTTCGGCGTGGATTTTTCGCTTGTTTTCCTTATAATCCGGCTGTTCCCTGGCCAATAGTTCCCGGGCCAGCATCACGTTTTTCAGGGCGGTGTACTGGGGGAAAAGGTTAAAGTTCTGAAACACAAGGCCAAAGTGCAGCCGCTTTTTGCGGATTTCGCCGGCCTTTCGGGTTTGGGCCACGGCGCCGTCAAACAGCAATTTATTGTTCAGCACGATGCGGCCTTCATCCGGCTTTTCCAGAAAATTCAGGCACCGCAGCAGGGTGGTTTTTCCGCTGCCGGAGGAGCCGATCATGGAAAGCACTTCGCCTTTTTCCATGGTGAAGCTGATGTCTTTGAGCACCTGCGTGCTGCCGAAACTTTTTTGAATATTTTCCACTTGCAAAAATGCCATCTGCTTCCCCTCCTTACCGGAAATAATCCAGTTTCTTTTCCAGGCGGCCCAGGCCCCAGGAAAGCACGCCGTTCCACACCAGATAATACACCCCGGTAAAGAACAACGGCCAGATGGCCCCGGAAATGCCCTGGCTGCCCTTCATGAAGGCCTGCCCGGCCCAGATGATTTCCTGCAGGGAAATGATGCGGGCAAGGGAGGTATCCTTCACCAGGGTAATGATTTCATTGGAAATGGGGGGCACAATGCGCTTCACCATTTGCATCAGTTTCACTTTGAAGAAGATCTGGGAGGGCTTCATGCCCAGCACAAGCCCGGCCTCCTCCTGCCCCACGGGAATGCCCTGAATGCCGCCCCGGTAAATTTCGGAGAAATAGCAGGCATAATTGATGATGAAGGCAATGGACGCCGCAAAGAAACGGCCGGCCTCGCCGCTGCCCCAGATATTCTTTTTCAGCACCAGCCCGGGGAAATAAAAGAAGATCAGCAGCTGAATCATCAGCGGCGTACCCCGGATGATGCCAACAAACATGCGGGTGAGCCATTTGAGGGGCTTAAAGCGGCTCATGGAGCCAAAGGAAATCACAAGGCCCAAGGGCAGCGCCCCAAGCAGCGTGACAAAAAACAATTTCAGGGTTTGCAAAAACCCTTCGTTCAGGGAACGGAACACAATGGGCATTTGCTCCATGATTTGATCCAACAGCGGCATTGAAAAACCCAACTTTCTTTCTCTTCTTCACACGGAAAGGGGGAAACCGCCCACGAAGGACAGTTTCCCCGGTGCAAGGAACGTTTTCAGCACTTATTCGGCAGCAGCCACCTGCTCAATCACAGCGGCCTGCACCTTGTAGGTTTCGGCAATCTTGGTGATGGTGCCGTCTTCATAGGCCTTCACCAGGAACGCATTCAGTTCGGCAGCCAGATCGCTGCCCTTGCGGAAACCAACGCCGTATTCTTCGCTGTTGAGGCCGATGGTGTAGGTGAGGTTGGCATAGCTGGTGCCTTCGCCGATCATGGCGGCAGCCAACAGGGCATCAATCACGGCGGCATGGGAGGTGCCGGCGGCCACTTCCATCAGGGCATCCGCCTGGGCGGTGACGGGGGTGGTCTGCAGGCCCAGTTCGGTCACCACGGCTTCACCGGCGCTGCCGGCTTCCACGGCGAAGATGAGATCCTTCAGGCTTTCCACGGTCTGGTAATCAGCGGCCTTATTGGCAGGCACCACAACCACCTGGGCATTGTTCATATAGGGGTTGGCGGTTTCCATGGCGGCCTTCACGGGTTCGGTGAGGGTCATGCCGTTCCAGATGCAGTCCACAGCCTTGGCATCCAGTTCCAGAATTTTGTTATCCCAGTCGATTTCAACAAATTCCACCTTCACGCCCAGTTCGGCGGCAAAGGCCTTGGCCAGATCCGCATCAAAGCCGATCCATTCGCCGTTATCATCCTTATAATCCATGGGGGCAAAATCCGTGATGCCCACAACCAGCACGCCCTTATCCAGCACATACTGCTTGTCGCTTGCATCTTCCGCATTCACCGTGAACATAGAAAAGGCCATCACCAGGGCCAGCAGCATAACCAACATCTTTTTCATAATCATAATTCCTCCGTCTGTTTTCATTTAGTTTATCGCTTTAGTGCGCTAAACTGATAGCATAATAACATCCCCTTCCCCTTCTGTCAACCCCTCCGCAAGGGAAAAACAGGGAGAATACAGCAAAAAAACAAAAAGCGCAGAAGAAGCGCTTTTTTGCCCGGTTTATTGTTTTGTGAAATACTTAATAGCCGCATCGTACATCATCACCAGCCCGGCGCTGAGCAAAACGCCCCCCACAATATCGCTGAACCAATGCACCCCGGCCAGCAGCCGCCCCAGCACCATAAAAACGGTGAACAGGGAAAGAATTGCCCCCATCAGCCGCTTGCCCACCAGATGCTTTATGCGCTGATTCCATTGCAGCAGGGCCGTTGGCATCACGCAAAGAACAAGCAAGGTGGTGGAAGAAGGGTAGGAGGCTTCCAGAAAGCCATCGATCAACACCGGGCGGTAATTTACCGGGTATTTTTCAAACAGCAAATAGGCCGCCAGCAGCACAAGATAAAAGCCGCCCAGCACCAGAATGCCGGCATCCACCCGGGCAAGCTTTTTCCGCTTTATCCACTGCACAAGGCCCAGCACCCCAAAGGAAAAGGCCACCCCCACCGGCACCAGCCCCAGCCAATCCGTGATGTGGTACAGGGCCATGTGCACCCCGGTGATTTCATGCACCGCCCCATTCAGCCCGGCAAGCCCCACGCAGGATGCCCGGGGGCCGATGGCCTGCACATCCAACATGCACACCGCCGCCGTCCAAAGCCCGAACAAAACAAGCATAATCAGGGCCTGCAGCATTCTTTTTTTCGCATCTTTTTTCATCTTTTCCGCCTTCCTTTCATGCCTTGGGCTTTTCACCCCAAAACACCTTAGCGAAAAGCGGAATAAAACGCAAGAAACTTTTCGTCACAGGGATGATACGATTGGTGTCACGGCTTTTTCAGCAGCATCATGCCCTTGACCAATAGAAAAACGAACAGAAAAACCGCCGCATACGGGTGCCTGCCCAGGATGAACAAAAGGGCCGCCAGGACATTCACCGCCAGGGAAACATTTTTTCCTTTTTCCAAAGAGGAAACGGCGCCGCTGCGCCGCAAAAGCGTGCACAGCCCCACCCCCATCATCAGCACCACCGCCGCCATATAGAGGCTTTTCAGCCACGGATTTCCGCCCGAAAGGCCCGTCAGGCTCACCGCCCGGACGAAATCCCCTTCCTGCCTGCCAAACAGCGGCAGGAAAAATAAAAGCCCGGCACTTATATCCATCCACCCAAAGGCCACCGCCCGGATGCGTGCTTCCTTTTGCCGCACATCCTCCCCGGCCACGGATAAAAGCTCCTCCCCGGAAAGAAGGGCATCCACCGTCACTTGGAAATAAGCGGCCAGGGCCTTGAGAGAATCAATGCTGGGGTAACCCCGGCCCGATTCCCATTTGGAAACAGCCGTCCGGGATACATACAGGGCCGCTGCCAGTTCTTCCTGCGTCAATCCCTTTTGCTTTCGCAATTCCTGTAATTTTTCGTTCAGTTCCATGATAACCGCACTTTCTGAAATTCGTTTTTTTCATTCTAACACAGCAATAAAAAAACACAAGCCGAATATATAGCTATTCTTTCCTTCATCC
>JAZUQI010000157.1:0-3589 GCA_045605625.1 Clostridia bacterium | reverse complement strand
CATAAGGAGGCTGCAAACCCGTTTTTACAGGAAATGTGATGGGATCCGCTTTATTCTGCGGTTTCTACTTCATCCACGATGGAGGAAAGCAAATTGCTCACCTGATTGGCCGCTTCTTCCACCGCAGCTTCTTCTGCTGCCGGGGCCGCTTCTTCCGTTACGGGGGCATCAGCGTCAGGGGCATCCGCTTCAGGCTGTTCCGCTTCGGGGGCATCCGTTTCCGGGGCTTCTTCCGTGGCGGAGGGGGCAGGCTTTGCCAGGAAGGAACGGCTTACCCACACTTCTTCCCCGGTTTCGGGATGAAGCACCTTCACCCAGCCATAGCCGTCATCGGCCAGAACGGTCAGTTCCGTGCCATCCTTGAGGCCCTTGCCGTAGGTGTTTTTCTTTTCAAAGTTATAGCCGGGGCCACCGCGGAAATTCAGTTCATGTTCGGAATTGACCACGGCCTTGGCGCCTTCCGTGAAGTAACCGGCCTGCACTTCGCCGGGCACGGAGATGGAGGCATTGCCTTCTTCCAGCGCCTTGCCGGAATCCAGGTAGCGGCTCATCACATAGCCTTCCTGGCCGTCCACTTCCACCTTCACCCAGCCATCGCCCTGGTCTTCCACCACGGTGATGCCGGTGCCCTGGGGAATCCAATCCACGAATTCACCGCCGGGGCTCATGCGCAGGCGCAGGTTCTTGGTATTGGCCACATAGGCCGTGGTGCCGGAATGGAAGGCATAGGTGGTGGCACCGGCGGACAGGGTTTGTTCCGCCTTATCCGCAGGCACATAGCCCTGCATGCCGGATTCCGTCTGCACCAGCAGCCAGTTGCCGCTGGCTTCAGAGGCAGGCACCGTGGACACAATGGACAGCATATCCCCCTGGGAAGCATAATCCACCACGGCGGATTTGAAGGAGGGTTCGGCATAGATGTTGCTGCGCAGCTTCATCTTGGCCAGGCCGTTGTAGTGGGGGGCATCTTCAAAGGTGTTGCCCACTTCCAGGCGCTTGCCTTCTTCCTTCACGTACTTGTACTGCACATAGCCACGGGTGGCCATATCGCTGGTGGATACATAGGCCCAGCCGTTTTCATCAATGCTGTACACGATCAGTTCGGAATGCCGGGGCAGCCAGGCAATGAAATTGCCGGTGCTCACCTGGGGAGAGGAGCGCAGGGCCAGGTTATTGGTCTTCGTCACACTGCCGATGATGGTGCTGCTGCCGGTAACGGATTCCATCTGGCTGCCGCCAAATTCACGGGCATCCATCACCACGGCCTGCTTTTCCATTTCCTGCTCCACATACACGGTGAAGGAGGCGGAGAGATCCTTGGCGGCGCACACATAATCAATCTTGCTGCCGTTTTCCGCATTTTCAGGCAGATAACGGGAGGCGGTCAGGGTCTTTTCGCTATCGGGGCCGAAAGTGATATTGATGGCATCCAGCACAATGGATTCGGTGCCGTTGGTCATGGTGCCGGCGAAGGTGATGGTTTCATCCTTCTCCATGTACTGCTGGCCGAATACGGTCACCGTCAGGGTGGGCACGCCGCGCACACGGCTGAGAGCGGGGCCGTTCTGTTCCAGCTGGTAGAAATGCTTGCCCAGAATATCGGCAATGGTATCCATATAGGGGTCAAATTCTTCGTACAGGTTATCAATATTGCCTTCCAGGAATACATTGCCCTTCATCTGGCTCAGATCGCTTTCCACTTCGGTGGGATCCTTGCCATACAGGTGCACGTCGCAGTAATCCAGAATATACTGCATATCGCTGGTAAGGATGGCGTGGCCGTCGTGGTGGATAATCATGTTGTTCTGATCCCCCACACCCAGCAGATCCCAGGCTTCCTGGGAAGCAACGTAGGCCAAGGTCTGGCCTTCGGTGTTGTTCCAGCCTTCGGAAGTGACACCGGTGACGATAATCATGTGGCGGTCAGGGTCTGCCACCAGGGAGGCCAGCATGTGCTGATCCACGGGGATGGCATCCACGCCGGGAATCTTGGCAAAGTTGCCACAGAACCAGTAGGCTTCGCCGCCCTGCAGGTTGCTGAGGGGCTCGTTGGCGGAATCATTCACCCAGTTTTCGGAGCCGCCCACCATGGAAAGGTCATACACCTTGCCCTGGTTATTGGTGCGGTAAATGGCCAGGCCGCCGGCACCGGAGCAGGAGGGGATGGCCACCTTGATGCGGGGTTCATAGGCCGCCGCCACGGAGGCACCCTTGCCATAGCGGGATACGCCGCCCACCAGGCTGTTTTCCACGTTGATGTTCAGTTCCTTATCGGCACCGGCTTCCAGGGCATCGATGATCTTGGAAACGCCCCAGGCCCAGCCCATCAGGCTGCCGTTCTGGCTCTTATAATCATCGCCGTAGGGGTAGAGGGTGTAGAAAGCGCCGGTGCGGTCAAAGCTATCGGAGGCCACGGTGGCCGGGTCATACGCAACACCGGCATAGCCCCGGTCGGCCGCGAAGGTCTGGTTCCCGGAGGGGCCCATGTACCATTCCATGCCCCAGAAATTCATCTTGTAACCGGAATATTCCACAAAGTAGGGATAGCCGCCTTCGGGGGCCGGGTTCTTTTCGGGGTCCGGCAGGGTGAACAATACGTCAAAGGTGGCCGTTTTGCCATTGGCTTCCACGGTGATTTCCAGGATCTTGCTGGTATCCTGCTCATCCGCAGAAACGTTGGTGTTGGGCTTTACGGTATAGGTCAGGGTTTCCTGGCTCTTATCGGGCATATAGCCGTACATATAGTAGCTGTACAGGTCCAGAATTTCCGCCCGGCGCTTTTCCCAGTCTTCCGCCGTTTCCACTTTGGAGCCATCCAGGAACGTCATCAGATCCGGAATTTCATCCAGATCCGGCAGGGATTCGGGGTTTTCCATGCCGCTGCCGTCATCCAGGGATTTCAGGGCATCTTCAATGGCCGTATAGGCAGCGTCAATTTCCGCCTGGGTGTACTTGCCGGAATCAATCAGATCCTTGGCGGCCTTCAGGGGGCCTTCCACCACTTCCGGGTTCACATAAACGGACAGGTTGCGACCTTCCACTTCTTCAATGTAATACATCAGGCCGTAGGGGTTGGCCGGGGTCACATCGGCGGCCTTTTTGCCGGTCAGCTTCAGGTTGCCGAACAGGCCGGTATCCTGGTAGGCGTTGCCGGTGGTATCAAAAATGCAGGGAGAGCCCTGGCGGCCGCCGCCGGAGCACACGTTGATCTGGGCGTCAAAGCCCACCACAGTGTCATTCTGCGGGGCGGCTTCGTTCCACTGGAAGCAGGCTTCCACCACATAACCGATGGGGGTGGTGCCGTCTTCGGCGTAACGCACGGCGGTTTTGGTATACCAAAGGGGCGTCTGGCCGGCGTCGGTGGAGCGTTCATTTTCGTAGTTCACACGGTAATGCACGTCGTCACTGGCGTAGGAAGTGGATTTATTGTTCAATTCATCCACAAAAATTTCGATACCATCCTGTTCGTACACATTGGCACCGGAGGTATCCAGGCTGGCGTCATCCACAACGGCCAGGATGTACAGGGCATTGTCATCCCACACCATTTTGAAATCGCCCTTGTTTTCGCCGCTGCCCACAGTATAGG
>JAZUQI010000156.1:0-1500 GCA_045605625.1 Clostridia bacterium | reverse complement strand
GTTAGTTTTGTGCAGTTGGCAGACCGCACTTTATTCTAACAGGTTTTTTATTCATCGCCATAGGCTTTCCGGAACCACTGGCCTAGCCAGTGGTTTTCTTTATACAACAAAAATCCGCCTTCTTATGAAAGCGGATTTTTTGGTGCACCATCAGGGACTCGAACCCGGGACACCCTGATTAAGAGTCAGGTGCTCTACCAACTGAGCTAATGGTGCGTGTTCATCGGAACGAAATATATAATACTCCCTTTTTCGACGTTTGTCAAGCATAAATTCATGTAAATTTCATTTTCTTTCAGTTGACATCATTCGTCAATTTCGATACAATAAAGTGAAGATTATTCCACGAAAGGTGCTGTTTTATGAATCGTTGTGTTCGTTTATTTTCCGGGGCTGTGCTTCTTTTGCTGATGGGCCTTTTTTCCGCCCAGGCCGAAAGCGTGGCCACCCTTCCAGTTGATTTCACCCCCGGTAAAGATCATCCTTCCTGCTACATCAGCGAAACCGAATATTCGGATCCCACGCTGCAGGTGGTGGTGGAAAGCGGCCGGAAAGACGATTGCGATTATTGGCTGGCCCGCATCAAAATCGGCCATGCTTCCCAGCTGCGCACGGCGGCCTACGGCGGATTTGATACCACCTTTGCCGGCAAAGGCATTCATCTGGCCAACCGCCAGAAAGCCGTGCTGGCCATCAACGGCGATTTTTACTGCTATTACCAACACGCCGGCTATATCGTGCGCCAGGGGAATGTGTACCGGGATAAGCTGAAGAGTGAACGGGATGTGCTGGCCATTGATGAAGACGGCGATTTCCACATTTTCTTCACCCCGAACAAGGGGGACGTTACCGAGACGCTCAACGGCAAAAAGTTGATTAACATCTTCCACTTTGGCCCGGCCCTGGTGATCGACGGCGAAGTGGGCACCCTGGAACCCAGTTTCTGGCTGGCCCCGGAAGATAAGCGGCAGCGCATGTGCATTGCCCAGACGGGCCCGCTGGAATACATGGCCCTGTGCTGCGCCGGCCCCCTGCGCGGTTCCGCAGGCATGGATCTTGAGCAATTTGCCAACCTTGCCAAGGAACTGGGCGCAAAAATGGCCTATAACCTGGATGGCGGCGATTCCACCATGCTGATTTTCAACGGCCAGAAAATGAACGACCGTGAAAATAGAAACACCCGGGACATCAGCGATATCATCTATTTCGCTTCTGCCTGGGATGGTAAAGAGGGAAATTAAACATCTATGAACAGTACGTATTTTCTTTTTCTGGGGATCGGTGCAATCTTGTGCACCGGTCTCTTTGCATGGAAACTGCAGCGTGCCGGGCAGAAAACGTCCATCGCCCTGCTTTCCCTGCCCCTGGCCCTTGTGCTGGGTACGGTTCTTTCCAAGCTGGTGCATTTTCTGCTGCTGTTTCGTGACCAGTACGGTGCTTTTGGCCTGGAGGGCCTGTTCCGCACCAATCCCACGGAATTTTCTTTCCTGGGAGGCTGTG
>JAZUQI010000155.1:0-2483 GCA_045605625.1 Clostridia bacterium | reverse complement strand
ATTCCTTGGTGGTATATTCAGGCTTCAGAGAAAGGCCCGGTGCAGGGGCAAGGGCGCTTTGAATGAGGAACTTGGTGAGCCCGGGCACGTCCTCCCTTTGAAGCGCTTCCTGCACATCCATCCAGATGACTTCGCTGTTTTCGTTTTCATCGGATTTGGCTTCGCCGGACACATAATCCGCCCGGAAGGCGATGTACCAGCACTTTACGTTAAAACGGATGCCGATGATCTCTTTGGGCTCGACGACGATATGGGTTTCTTCCATGTATTCGCGTCTGACAGCATCTTCCGGGGATTCGCCAAAGTTTACATAACCGCCGGGGATGATCAGTTTGCCTGCACCGCTGCCGTAGGTGTGCCTGGCCAGCAATACTTTGCTGTCTTTGATAACTACGGCGGTGACGCTCTGGCTCCAGTTGGTATTTTCATGATCCATGCAGCAGCCCTCCTTTGTTTGGGAAAATATATCATATTCGTCTTTATCTGTCAACGGATGGGCAATACAGGCATCACTTCGGCTCGTTTTGACCGCAGGAACCTTGAATAACAGAATAGACTGTGGTATGATTATAAAGATATGAAATGAACATAAGGGAGGAAAGCGGCATGGCATCCATCGAGGGACTGGGCTGGACGTTTGACACGGTGGCCGAAACCTATAAGAAACTAAGGCCCGGGTATGTGAAAGAACTATATGATGCGGTGTTTGCCTATCAGAGGCTGGATTCCTCCTGCAAAGCGCTGGAAGTGGGCATTGGCGGCGGACAGGCCACCCGGCCCATTCTGGATACCGGCTGTAGCGTGCTGGCGGTGGAGCCGGGGGAGAATTTTTGTGCCTTATGCCGGGAAATGTTCCGGAAATATCCCGGCTTTTCTGTAGTGCAGGGAAAATTTGAAGAAACGGAACTGGAAAAAGAGCAGTTTGACCTGGTGTATTCTGCATCGGCGTTCCATTGGGTGCCGGAAGAGGCGGGGTACAAAAAGGTGTTTGATTGCCTGAAAAATGGCGGTGCTTTTGCCCGGTTTGCCAATCACCCCTATAAAGATAAAAGCCGGCCGGGGATGCATGAGGCCCTTCAGGAAGTGTATGCGGTGTACATGCCCGGCACCCTTGCATCGGATGAATACACCGAAGAAAAGGCCAGGAAGCGTGCGGAAATTGCCCTGCAATACGGCTTTGTGGATGTGGAGCATCATTTATTCCACCGCACAAGGGATTTTACTGCCGCAGAATATGTGCAACTGCTTGGCACCTATTCGGATCACATTGCCATTGAAGAAAGAACCAGAGGGAAGTTCTTTCTGGAAATTGAACAGGCTATCAACCGAATGGGCGGCGTGATTACCCTATTTGATACCTTGGATTTGCAACTGGCCAGAAAGCCGGAATAAAGCGCAGGGAGCAAAAAGCGTGGAGCAAAGAAAGATGATATTGGGCCTTTTGGCCCATGTGGATGCCGGAAAAACCACCCTGTCCGAAGCCCTTTTGTATACCGCAGGGGCTTTACGGAAACTGGGCCGTGTGGACCATAAAGACGCCTTTTTGGATACGGATGTGCAGGAGCGGGAGAGGGGCATTACCATCTTTTCCAAGCAGGCCCGTTTGGCGTGGAAAGAAACGGCCGTTACGCTGATGGATACCCCGGGCCATGTGGATTTTTCCAGCGAAATGGAACGCACCTTGCAGGTGCTGGATGCTGCCGTATTGGTAATCAGCGGCACCGATGGGGTGCAGGGCCACACGGAAACCCTGTGGAAGCTATTGGAAAGCTATCAGATTCCCACCTTCCTGTTCATCAATAAGATGGATATGCCCGGGGTGGATGAAGAAAAGCTGATGGCGGAAATTCGGGAGAAACTGAGCCCCAACTGCATTGCCATGGCATCCGATGAGGCCGGGGAGCAAATGGCCCTGTGCGGCGATGACGATACCCTGAACCGCTTTCTGGAAACCGGGGAAGTGGCGGAAGATGAAATGAGGGGATTTGTTTCGGCAAGGCGGATGTACCCCTGCTATTTCGGTTCTGCCCTTCGAATGCAGGGGGTGGAGGAACTTCTGAACGGCCTGAACGCCTATGGCCCACGGCCCACTTACCCGGAACGGTTCGGGGCGGTGGTGTATAAAATTGGCCGGGATGAAAAGGGCGGCAGGCTGACCTATATGAAAATCACCGGGGGCGAGATGCCGGTGCGCATGAGCCTGACCAACAAAAAAGAGGGCGTGCCCACCACCGGGGAAATCTGGGAAGAAAAGGTGAGCCAGATTCGTTTTTATTCCGGGATGCGCTTTGAACAACGAGATACGGCCAAAGCTGGGGAAATTTGCGCTGTGACAGGCCTGAACTACACCAAGGTGGGCGACGGCTTCGGTTACGAGAAAAAGGGCGCAGAGCCTCTCTTAAGCCCGGTATTCACCTATCACATGCAGCTTTCCGAAAAGGATGACCCGGTGATTGCCCTGCAGCGTATGCGGCAATTGCAGG
>JAZUQI010000154.1:0-2997 GCA_045605625.1 Clostridia bacterium | reverse complement strand
GATTGTGCTGGAAAAAGATAAAAAAGTGGCAGCGGAACTGAATCATTAACAGCATCTCAAAATAACGGAGGATAAATTCTTTATGGGTGGTTTCTTCGGCGCGGTTTCCAAACATGATACCATTTCGGATGTATTCTTTGGCACGGATTATCATTCTCATCTTGGCACCAAATCCGGCGGTATTGCAGCCTATGACGAAAAAATCGGCCTGCAGCGCAACATTCACAACATTGCCTCCACGCCTTTCAGAACCAAGTTTGAACATATCTTTGGCGAAATGAAGGGGAAGGCTGCCATCGGCTGCATTAATGATACCAATCCCCAGCCGCTTTTGATTCGCTCCAAACTGGGCGTTTATGCCATCTGCACTATCGGCATCATCAATAATTACGATGCCCTTGTGCAGCAATGCATGGATTTCGGCGGTGTCCATTTCGATGCCATGACCGGCGGCAAAGTGAATACCACGGAACTGGTGGCCGCCCTCATCGGCATGAAAAGCAATTATACAGAAGGCATCACCTTTGCCCAGAACCAGATTGACGGCACCGCTTCCATCCTGATCCTGACGGATCACGGCAGCATCATTGCCGCCCGGGATAAAATGGGCCGCCTGCCCATCTTGGTGGGAAAGAACGAAGACGGTTATTGCGTGTCCTTTGAATCCTTCGCCTATCAGAAAATGGGCTATCTGGACGAAAAGGAACTGGGCCCCGGGGAAATCGTGGAAATCACCAGGGATGAAATCAAAATCCTGCGTCCTGCGCTGAAGGAAATGCGCATCTGTTCCTTCCTGTGGAGCTATTATGGCTATCCCACCTCCAATTATGAAGGGGTGAACGTGGAAGTGATGCGCTATCGCAACGGCCAGATCATGGCCCGGAACGATCAGGAAAACGGCACGCTGCCGGAGCTGGATTTTGTGGGCGGCGTTCCCGATTCCGGTACGCCCCACGCCATCGGCTATGCCAATGGCAGCGGCATTCCCTTCACCCGTCCTTTCATTAAATATACACCCACCTGGCTGCGCAGCTTCATGCCCGATAATGCGCTGGACCGCAATAAAGTGGCCAAGATGAAGCTGATTCCCGTCAACCAACTGATTAAGGACAAAAACCTTCTGTTCGTGGATGACTCCATCGTCCGGGGAACGCAGCTGAGGGAAACGGTGGAATTCCTATATGAAAACGGCGCCAAGAGCGTGCATATGCGCTCCGCCTGCCCGCCCATTATGTATGGCTGCAAATACCTGAACTTCTCCCGTGCCACCAACGATATGGAACTGATCACCCGGTCCATTATCATGGAACTGGAAGGGGAAGAAGGGTTTAATCACCTGGATGAATACGCAGACGGCAGCACGGAACGTGGCAAGAAAATGCGCCAGGCCATTTGCGAAAAGCTGCACTTTGCTTCGCTGGAATTGCAGTCCCTGGAGGGGCTGATTGAATCCATTGGTATGGAGCCCTGTAAACTGTGCACCTATTGCTGGAACGGAAAAGAATAAACAGGAGGAACAAACCCATGCATGAAAATTCCAGATCTGAAAGCTACGCAGCAGCCGGTGTGGATATCACCGCCGGTTACAAGGCCGTGGAACTGATGAAAAAGCACATCGCACGCACCAAGAACGAAGGCTGCCTGGATGATGTGGGTGGCTTTGGCGGCTGCTTTGGCCTGCCCATCGCCGGGATGGAAGAACCGGTACTGGTTTCCGGAACGGATGGATGCGGTACCAAGGTGAAACTGGCCATCCTGATGGATAAACATGATACCATCGGCATTGATGCGGTGGCCATGTGCGTGAACGATATTATCTGCTGTGGTGCAAAACCCCTGTTCTTCCTGGATTATATTGCCTGCGGTAAGAATGTGCCGGAAAAGATTGCTGAAATCGTGTCCGGCGTGGCAGAAGGCTGCGTGCAGTCCGGCGCTGCCCTCATCGGTGGCGAAACGGCGGAACATCCCGGCCTGATGCCTGTGGAAGATTATGACCTGGCCGGTTTTGCCGTGGGCATTGTGGATAAGAAAAAGATCATCGATAATAAGCGCATGGAAGAAGGCGACGTGGTGATCGCCCTGGCTTCCACCGGCATCCATTCCAACGGCTTCAGCCTGTGCCGGAAAGTGTTTGATATTGATAAGAACCCCGCTTCCCTCTATGATGCCCGGGAAGAACTGGGCGGCAAATCCGTGGCGGAAGCGCTGCTGGTGCCCACAAGGATTTATGTGAAGAGCATCCTGGCCCTTCTCAAAGAAGTGGATGTGAAGGGCATTTCCCACATCACCGGCGGCGGCTTCTATGAAAACATTCCGCGCTCCATTCCCGATGGCCTGTGCGCCCGGATTGAAAAGAGCAAGGTAAAGGTGCTGCCCATTTTCGATGTGATTGCAAAGGATGGCAATATTCCGGAGAGAGACATGTTCAACACCTATAACATGGGCGTTGGCATGAGCGTGGTGGTGAAAGCCGCTGAAGCGGAAAAAGCCCTGGATATTCTGAAGGCCAATGGGGAAGATGCCTACGTGATCGGCGAAATCGTGAAGGCTGAACAGAAGATTGAAATCGTGTAAAGGAGGTTCGCAATGAGCCAGATGCAAAAACGGGTGGCCGTGCTGGTATCCGGCGGCGGCACCAACCTGCAGGCCCTGATTGAAGCCCAGCAGATGGGTGTGATTCATTCCGGCAGCATTGAAATTGTGATCTCCAATAAGGCCGATGCCTACGCCCTTGAGAGGGCCAAGCGGGCCAATATCGAAACGGCTGTGATTGAAAAGAAGCCCGGAACGCAGGCAGAGTTTGAAGAAAAACTGATTGCCAAGCTGAAAGAAAAGAAGATCGATCTGATCGTGCTGGCCGGGTTCATGAGCATCCTCAGCGAAAACTTTGTGAAGCAATTTGATGAGAGGATCATCAACGTGCATCCTTCCCTCATTCCTTCCTTCTGTGGCAAAGGCTATTACGGCCTGAAAGTGCATGAAGAAGCCCTGAAAAAG
>JAZUQI010000153.1:0-1746 GCA_045605625.1 Clostridia bacterium | reverse complement strand
GGCAATATCATCCACCGTGGCATAATTGCCCTGGGCACGGGCCACGATGGCTTCCGTCATGGCAACTACATCCCGGTCATGAAAGGAGAAAGGCGCATCCTTGGCCGCTTCCAGAATGGATTCGGTGACGATTTTTACAATATCATCCCCAGCCTTGATGATGGGGGCCCTTACGCCACGGGATACGGTGCCGATCATACGACTCATACCGAAATACATCTCCTTTGCATTTAAGCATGGCAAAACATGCCGTAAATTCCAACAACTTGAAAATTATAACATTTAAATGCTATCTTTTCAATATTATTCGGCAAAAAAATTAGGATTTTTTATTTGGCTGCCATAATGGAATGCAGCTGTCTTCTGTATTGATTGGGGGAAATGCCCACCAGCTTGTGGAACATCCTGAGAAAATTGGAATAATCATTGAAGCCGCATTGATAGGCAATGGCATTCAGGGAGGCATCGGTGCTGATCATTTCCTTGGCCAGCATCACCCGGCGATAGAGGATATAATCATACACGCTGCGGTTGGTGTATTTCACAAATTCGTGGGAGAGGTAGGAGGTGCTGACGTTGAATTGCTTGGCCAGATCCGCAATTTTCAATGGCTGGGTGTAGTTGGAATTGATGTAAGTGAGCACTTTTTGCATGATGCTGTTGGAAATAACGGTGCTGGTCAAAGGTTCGGAATGGTTAATGATGCCGCAAATGCTGCTGATGATGCGCTGAGCCAGGGAATAGCTTTGAAACCGGGCCATGGCGGAGGTTTCCTTCTGCATTTGCTGCAATTGGCGGATCAGGGTGAGGCATTCCCGGGCTTCTTCCCGTGTGAACTGAAAGCGGTTGAACCCACGGGACGTGTAGGAGCGGAAAAACTGGTCCAGGTCAATCTGGCCGCAGCCCAGCACATCCAATGTTTCCAGCGTGATGTTCAGATACGCCCGTTCATACCCCAATAATTCCCCGGCGCTGGACAGCCCATGCATGCAAAACGGGGGAATGATGAAAAATTGGTTGGGTTCCAAAAGATACATATTATCATCCAGCCCAAAGAACTGGCCGCCGTTTACATGAATATACAGTTCATAAAAATCATGGCAATGAAATTCCCAGGCATCCATTTTATTGCTGATGGAATAAAAGGCCTCGAAGCTTTTATAGCCATCGGGCATGGTGGTTAAAGGAATGGATTTATCGGATAAAGTGTTTTCCACAGGCACACCTTCTTTCAATTCAATTATAATGCAATATTTGCATGATTTCAAGCACTATTTACACAGAGAAAGGCATTTCATGTCTGGTATAATACAATCAATAAAGAACTGCATACATTTGTACATCTATTTGAAAGGATGACGTAAGCCATGGTAAAGATTGCTATTGTTGGCACCGGCAATATCTCCCACGCCCATATGAAGGCCTATTTGATGTTCCCGGAAAGATGCAAAATCGTGGCCCTGGTGGATATTGTGCCGGGAAAGGCACAGAAAGTGAAAGAGCAATATGGGCTGGATTGCGGCGTGTATCTGGATCATCAGGAAATTCTGGGGTTGGATATTGATTTGGTGGATGTTTGTACGCCGCCCTTTGCCCATGCGGAAATCAGCATCAATGCCCTCAGAAGCGGCAAAAACGTGGTGTGTGAAAAGCCCATGGCGGCTTCATTGGAAGAATGCGATGCCATGCTGAAAGCCCGGGACGAAAGCGGAAAGAAATTATCCATCATTGCCCAGAACCGTTTCC
>JAZUQI010000152.1:0-1542 GCA_045605625.1 Clostridia bacterium | reverse complement strand
CCGGATATTCAATCCCACAGGGGAAACGGCGATCTGGTGGCAGCGGAGGATGGGCTGTTGCTGAGGATTACCTGCCATGCGGGAACGCCAGTGGTCAGCGCCGGGGATTTTGTAAAAAAAGGCCAGGTGCTGACCCGGGGGGAGGAGCGGGGACGGGAGGGACAGGCGGTAGCCGTTCAGGCAGGGGGCGAAGCCATTGCCCGCATCTGGGTTAGCACCGGGGCAAGGATATCGCTGAATGAAATGCTTTCCCTGCCCACCGGAAGAGAGGAAGAAAGGAAGGTCATCATCACCCCCTTTTTCAGCCTTCCCCTTGGAAAGGAGCCGGATTTTCTCACCTGGGATGGGGGGCGGCAGGATCAGCGCCCCGGCGGCATCTGGCTGCCTGTGACGGTGCGGAGAGAGATATATATGGAAATTGCTGTGGAGAAAGGAGAGAGAGATACGGAAATAGCCCGGCAGGAGGCAGGGAAAGCGGCCCTGCGGCTGCTGGATCAGGCCCTTTATCATGAGAATATTGTTGACAAATGGTTAGAATTTCGTATGATAGAAGGGGATACTATTGCTGCGACGGCAACAGCAGAAATTCACCGGAATATTGCCGTTCGCCAGATCAACTGAAGGAGATGCCTGAGGATTGCAATTGACGCTTGAAAATATGGAAACCTATCTGTCTCTCTTTGGCATGAACGACCGGAACATGGCCGCCCTTGAGCAGGAACTGAATGTGGCCGTGGCCCTGCGGGGCCAGGAAATTCAGGTGCAGGGGGAGAAGGAAAATGCTGCCTTGGCCGAAATGGTGATTGTAAAATTGATTGATATGCTCCATCACGGCCAATTGATCGATGCTTCCCGCATCCGGTATGCGGTGGCCCTGGCCCGGGAAGGGCGATTGGATGAAATTGAAGAAATTCTGTCCGATGTGGTGGCCATCACCCATCGGGGCCGCCGGATCCAGTGCAAAACCCTGGGCCAGCGGGAATATATCTCCGCCGTCCGGGAAAGTGAACTGACCCTGGCCGTTGGCCCTGCAGGCACGGGCAAAACCTATCTTGCCATGGCAATGGCGGTGGTGGCGCTGAAAAATAAGGAAGTGGAGCGGATCGTGCTCACCCGGCCTGCCGTAGAGGCAGGGGAAAAGCTGGGCTTTCTGCCCGGCGATATGACCCAGAAGGTGGATCCTTATCTTCGTCCCCTGTATGATGCCTTGTATGAGATGATGGGAGTGGAAAGCTATCAGCGGCTGGTGGAACGGGGCACATTGGAAGTGGCCCCCCTGGCCTTTATGCGGGGACGCACCCTGTCGGATGCCTTTATTATCCTGGATGAGGCCCAGAATACCACCCCGGAACAAATGAAAATGTTTTTGACCCGCCTGGGCGCCGGATCCCGCTGTATTGTGACGGGGGATGTATCTCAGATCGATCTGCAGAAAGGGCGTAAAAGCGGCCTGATCGAGGCCATGGATGTATTGAACGGGGTGCCCGGCATCCGTATCGTGGAATTGACAGCCAAGGATGTGGTGCGCCACGAACTGGTGCA
>JAZUQI010000151.1:0-4907 GCA_045605625.1 Clostridia bacterium | reverse complement strand
TGCTATTCTATATGAGCGCTTCCGGCAAGGCCGCCAAACGCTATGCGCGGAGGGATGGCCGAGTGGTTGAAGGCGCTGGTCTTGAAAACCAGTGATGTCGAAAGGCACCGGGGGTTCGAATCCCTTTCCCTCCGCCATTTTCATGAATAAGCGCACCGCATCGGATGGCACCGAAACGGTTAAAACTGAACATGGAGAAGTACCCAAGTGGCCGAAGGGGCTCCCCTGCTAAGGGAGTAGTACGAGTGAATCGTAGCGAGGGTTCAAATCCCTCCTTCTCCGCCAAGAGAAAGACCTTGTCAAATGACAAGGTCTTTTTCAACGAGGTGCGCTTTTTGGCGTGTGAAATTTTTCTCAAAAAGTTCCAACCTTTTCAAATTTTCGTGTCTATATGGGTGAAAGCTTTCAATGAGGTGCAAACAAGTGAACAGACAAACCGTAGAGAAAACCATAACGGAATACTTGAAGCCCATATTCGGTTTTGCACTGAAACGGTGTAAAAGCATCCATGATGCAGAGGATCTATCCCAGGAGATTGCAACAAGGGCCTTTCGTGCGCTTCTTGTGAAGGATGACGTTGCAGATATGGGTAAGTTCATCTGGACCGTTGCCCATAACACGCTCAGCAACTACTACCGTGACGCTGCGAAAAGCATAATCGGCGTTTCTGTGGATGAGGCTGCGGAATTGATCGCAGCTCCCTGCTTGGAGCCGGATGAAGATGACAATACCGAAGCCGTCCATCGCCTGCAACAGGAAATTGCTTACCTTTCTAAGCTGCAAAGAAGAATCGTGATTGCGTATTACTTTGAAAATCGCAAGCAGGCGGATATTGCTCAGGAACTGGGTATTCCTCTCGGAACGGTGAAATGGCACTTGTTTGAAGCAAAAAAAGAACTGAAACGAGGGATGGATACGATGAGAGAAGCAAGCCAGCTGAAGTTTAACCCGATTAAATTTCACTCCTATGGTATCAATGGTTCTGTGGGAAAAAAGTCTATCGATGAATTTTTCCGTTCCACATTGGCCCAGAATATCTGCTACTGTGTGCGCAATACGGCAAAAACCGTGAATGAAATTGCCGATGACCTGGGTGTTTCCCCGGTGTACGTGGAAACGGAAGTTGAATTCCTGGAGGAATACGGCTTTCTGCAGGCTCAAAAGGATAAGTATATTGTAAACTTCATCCTCACTGAGCCAACGGCAGAACTGTTTGCCTTGCAAAACGATATGTATAAGCGTGCTGCGGAACTGTTTGCAAACGATTTGTATGATGATCTGATTTCCTCCGGCATTCTTGATGACCCGGACATTCGCTGCGGCCAAACGGATGGGCCTATCTCCTTGACTGAGCCTCCGAAAACAGACCGGAACTTCATCCTGTGGGCGCTGATTCCTTATATTGCTGCCAAGTCCGGTGAGAAAATGCGGGATGAGAGCATCTCTTTTGAAGAGGTTGCTACGATGCGTCCGGATGGCGCGCATAACATCTTCCATGCATCGGTTATTCCGGATGAAACGATTCTTCCTGATGATTATGTACACATGAAGAATTGGTGCGGTCCCATGTGGAATGGCAATGGTAAGCACATCCTTTGGCAGATTGACAGCGAATGGTCTGACCGTGGAGAGCATCTGGGATACCAGTATTCAGAAGATGTGAAACGCATTCTCAGCCTCTATGAAAGAGAGGGGCAGGAACGCCTTTCGAAGGATGAGTATGCATGGCTTGCGGAACGGGGTTACATCAAAACCAACGGCGATTATAACGAAAACTTCAAATCTGCATGGCAGATTGTGGTTTTGGCCAGCAATGAAATTCGGGATAAACTGGTTGCCATTGGCGAGAAAATCAAGGCAAAGTATCAGGCGGACTTTGATGCGCTGAAAGTGCCTTATGCGGAGGCTATATTGGCATCGGTTCCTGCACATCTTAGAAAAGTGGAAGCGTATGAATTGCAGTTTGTATTCCACGCCGACGGATGGTTTCTGCTTCACGTAATCACAACGCTGCTGAAGAACGGTAAACTGAAGAAGCCCACCGAAGGCCAGAGACAATCACTGACTACTGTGATTTCCAAGGCGTAAGATGATAACAAGAAAAGGCAGATTCCGAAAGGGGTCTGCCTTTAAATCAAAAAGGAACACTCTTCAAAAATTTTGAAACAAAAAAATTCCCTGCAATGCTGATTGCAGGGAAGAAGAACGCTTAATGGGTTTCCGTTTCCATTTGCGCCAGAATTTTCTTGGCAGCGGAAATGCGCACGCACAGGGTGAAAATCTTCATGGCGTTGGTCAGGTCTGCCATGCAGGGATAGGTGGGGGCGATGCGGATGTTGGAATCGTTGGGGTCCATGCCATAGGGCCAGGTGGCCCCGGCGGCGGTCATGGTAACGCCGGCCTTCTTGGCACGGGCTACGATGTTCTTGGCGCAGCCGGGCAGGCTGTCAAACATGATGAAGTAGCCGCCCAGGGGGCAGGTCCACGTGCCGATTTCCAGGCCTTCCAAATCTTCCTTCAAAATGGCTTCCACCGCTTCAAACTTGGGCCGGATAATATCCGCATGCTTGCGCATGTGTTCCACCATGCCGTGAATATCCTTGAAGAAGCGCACGTGGCGCAGCTGGTTCACTTTATCGTGGCCGATGGTTTGGATACGCAGGTTGGTGATGAAATCTTCCATGTTGTTGGGGCTGGTGGCAATGGCGGCAATACCGCTGCCGGGGAAGGTGATTTTGGAAGTGGAAGCGAATTTATACACCAAATCCGGGTTGCCGGCCCGCTTGCATTCCGCCAGAATTTCAATCAGGTGATCCTGATGGTGATCGTAGAGGTGATGCATGCCATAGGCATTATCCCAGAAAATACGGAAATCCGGGGCGGCAGGCTCCAGCCGGGCAAAGCGGCGCACCGTTTCATCGGAATAGGAAATGCCCTGGGGGTTGGAATACTTCGGCACGCACCAGATGCCCTTGATGGTTTCATCTTCGCTGACCAGCTTTTCCACCATATCCATATCCGGGCCGGTGGAGGTCATGGGCACGGGAATCATTTTAATGCCGAAATACTGGGTGATGGCAAAATGCCGGTCATAGCCGGGCACGGGGCAGAGGAATTTCACTTCCGGCAGGCGGCACCAGGGGGTGTTGCCCATCACGCCGTGGTTCCACACACGGGAGATGGTATCAAACATCACGTTCAGGGAAGAGTTGCCGTAGATGATAATATCCTTGGGGTTGTTTTCCATCATATCCCCAAGCAGTTCCCGGGCTTCTTCAATGCCGGTGAGGGAGCCGTAGTTACGGCAATCGGTGCCGTCTTCGCAGGTCAAATCCGACCCGGAGTAAAGCACATCCATCATGCCCATGGAAAGGTCCAGCTGTTCCTGGCAGGGAATGCCCCGGCTCATGTTCAGCTGCATGCCCAAACTCTGCATTTTTTTATACTCGGCCTTCAGATTCACCAGTTCGGTGTTCAGTTCCGCAACGGTCATTTCACGATAAGGCTTCATTTCGCTTTCTCTCCCATCAAAGGTGTTCATGCTTCACAGGCTTTCTGTGAAGATTACGGATATTTTACCAAAGGAAACTGCAAAATACAAGCTGTTTTTCGTACAGATAGTGTATTTTTTAAGAAAAATTGCAATCAGCGCCAACTTTTCTTTCATTTTCTGCGTATTATAAGTGAAAAGCTTTTCAAAGCACAGGCAAAGGCAGGGAACAAAGGCATGACAGAAGATTTTTTCGTTCTGGAAGTACAAAAGTGGGAGCGGCTTTTATACCGCATTTCCTGGAGTATGCTGGGAAGCGAAGCGGATTGCTGCGATGCGGTGCAGGAAGCGCTGCTGAAAGCCTGGCAATGCCGCAGCCGCATTCAGGAGGAACGCTTCCGGGCGTATCTCACCCGTATCCTGATAAACGAATGCCATAACATTGGCAGACGGAAAAAGAAAATAACGCCCTTTAACCATCTGCCGGACAGGCCTGTGCCGCCGGACGAAAGCCTGGATATCCGGGATGCGCTGATGCATCTGACGGAAAAAGAAAGGCTGATGCTGGTGATGTATCACATGGAAGGCTTTTCGCTTCAGGAAATTGCAAAAGCCATGCAAATGCCCCTTGGCACGGTGAAATGGCGCATCACAAAGGCAAGGAAAGCCTTCCAGGCAGAGTGGCTTGCAGAAAACGGGAAAGGAGGTGCGCAGAAATGAAGGAAATGAAACGGTGGGAAGAAATGGGCTTTGAGCCGTCCCCGGAATTCCACGCCTGCGTGCAGAAAACCCTTTCCAGACTGCAAACAGAACATTTGCAGGAGGAAAAAAACATGAAAAAAGGAACCTTTCGGGCGGTGCTGATCGCCTGTGCCCTTCTCATTTCCATGATGGGCGTGGCCTTGGCGGCCGGGAATTTGCTGGGCTGGGATGACCTGGCCAAGCGCAGCGGCACATTTGTGCCGGAGACAGGGAAAAGGGTGATGCAGGATAGTGAAACCTATTCCTTTACCCTTGGCAATATGCGCTATGACGTGAAAGAAATGCTGTGCGATGGGCATATTGCCACGGCTTCCGTGCATATCAGCCTTACGGATGGCAGTGGCGCCCTGATCTGCACGGAGCCTTTTGACTCCATCGGCGCAAGCGGCGAAAATGGGAAGAACCTGGCTGCCTCCCTTGGCGTTGACCCAAGAACCACCTGGGTGGATGCGGCAAAGCAGCTGAACAAAAAGCTGTACAGGGCCAGCGCAGAATTGAACGTGCCGGTGGAATACTGGGCTGACGGCGGCATGAGCGATGCCTTATGGAATGAAGATGGTTCGATGGTGTATTACACCATGTGGTACCTGAACGGAAAAATGGAAGGCGAAAAGCAGAGAATGCACATGGATCTCTATCTTTCGGAAATGAACCT
>JAZUQI010000150.1:0-4241 GCA_045605625.1 Clostridia bacterium | reverse complement strand
TTCTTCGGGGGCCTTGTCGATTTCGTCATACTTCATGGCCTGGGCGCCGCCGCCAGCAGCCAGCACCATGGTGATGGCAGCAGTCAGGGTGGTCTTGCCGTGGTCAACGTGGCCGATGGTACCAATGTTTACGTGAGGCTTGTTACGTACAAATTTTTCCTTTGCCATTGGGTTTCCCTCCTGTTTCGCAATACAGTTTTAATGATGCCGGGCTTTCCGCCGGGCTGTACCTTAGAAAACCGGCATCCATGCCGGTGGCCTGGCATGCACTGGTATAAAAACATCCGGGCATGCAAGTGGAGCGGATGATGGGAATCGAACCCACGTGGTCAGCTTGGGAAGCTGAAGTTCTACCATTGAACTACATCCGCACGCAATTCCTATTGTACTCAAATTTCTATTCATTGTCAACAGATACCTGTCCATTTTTTCGTTGAAAATAAAGGATTTTTTTCTCCTTTGTCAAATAATTTTGGAAGAGACGGCCAAAAATCGTCTGTCCCGCCCTCCGCCGCACCTTTTCAGCGGCTTTCAGACGGGACAGGAAGATTTATTTCATTCCCTTGCATTTAGCCTACACTTGTTTTGTGAAAGATTTCGGCCCGCTTTGTGGCAGAAGAATGATAAAGGAGCATGAACGTGGAAAACGCTTTCCCCCTCCCCCGTTCCACCGGCGGCAACGAACATACGGCGCTCATCAAGCTATTGGCCATCCTTTTTATGATTGTGGATCATGTGGGGGTGGTGTTTTTCCCTTCCCTTCGCATCCTGCGCTATATTGGCCGCCTGGCCTTTCCCCTGTTTGCCTGGGGCATGGTGGTGGGGATTTGCAAAAGCCGCAACCTATACCGCTACGCCCTGCGGCTGCTTCTGATGGGCATCCTTTCCCAGCCGCTGTATATGCTGGCGCTGGATCATAGGATCACCCAGATCAACATTTTCGGCACGCTGCTTCTTGGCCTATGCGCCATCATCTGCATCCGGGAACGGTTTTATTATTCCCATCTGTGGGGCCCGGCTGCGGTGCTTTTGTTCAGCTATGTGCTTTCCCATTTCTTCCACATCACCACGGATTACGGCTTTCAAGGCATCCTGCTGATTCTTCTTTTGTATCTTGGCCGCAAGCGCCCTTGGACCATCGCCGCTGCACTTGGCTGCATGTGCCTCATCTGGTGGCAGGGGCAGGCCTTCTATATGTGGCTTCGCATGCAGTTGACGGATTTTTCCACCCTGCCCAAAGTGTATGTAGGCCGCATTCAGCCCTATGCCATCTTCGCCCTGCCCTTGATGATTTGCCCCCTTCAGTCTTCCTTCCGGCTGCCCAAATTACTGGGCTATGCCGCCTATCCCCTGCATCTTCTGGTTATTTACCTGGTGGATCGTTTGGTGTAGCGCTGCAAAAGGCCCCGGCCTTTTTTACCGCCGTCTGGTGCCGGTTTAGTACCCTGTCCAGTTCCCGGTGCCGTGTGGGGGCCGGCCGTACAGGCGGCGGTAAAGGGGCCGCCTTTTCCATTTGCACTTGCATTTCTTCTTCCTCCTTCGCTTCCCGGAAATTCCATTGCCGGGAACGCCACGCACGCCACTTATCCTGCTGGGCCTGAAAGCTGAGCTCCGCAAAGGGCGACGTTTCCCTTTTCTCCTGTCTGGCCATGTGATTCCCTCCTTTTTGCATCCCTCTTTCCCTGCCCTCTATCCTATTCCCCTTATCCCTTTTTCGTGCATGGCCAAGGGCCTTTTTTTCTTTACTTCTTTCGGCCGATATGGTATGATGAACAAAGATTCTACACAAGTAACGGAGGCCTATATCCCATGGCGGAAATGGATGTCATGCTGGATGCCGTTTGCCTTGCGGCAAGGATTATGCTGGAAAGCGGCGGCGAAACATACCGGGCGGAAGAAACCGTGGAACATATGTGCAGGGGCTTTGGCATTCCCCATGCGGATGTTTTAGCCCTGCCCACCGGATTGATATTAACCCTTTCGGACGGCCGGCAAACCCACACCCGGCTGATTCGTGTGCGCACCCGCAACACGAATTTAACAAGGCTGGATGAATGCAATGCCGTTTCCCGGAAAGTGGCCCGGCAGGAATTAAATGCGGAAGAGGCCCTTGCAGCCTTGCAGAAAATCAGCATTTCCGCCACGCCAAAGCGCATCCTGATTATCCTCTTCGGTGCCCTCAGCGCTGCCTTTTTCTGCGTAATGCTGGGGGGCAAGGCGGAAGATTTTGCGGTAGCCTTCTTATGCGGCCTGGTGATTCATTCCACCCTGCCCCTTTTCCAGCGCTGCCGCATTCCCACCAGCGTGGCCGGGCTGTTTGCCGGGTTTTTAACCGCCATGCTGGCCCACCTTTGCAACACGTTTTACCCCATCCAATTGGAGCCTACCATATCCGGGGCCATTTTGCCCCTGCTTTCCGGCCTGGCCACCACCAACGCCATCCGGGATACCATCAAGGGCGATCTGGTGTCCGGCAGCGCCCGGATTACCGAGGCGGTGCTGACCACGGTGCTGCTGGCCGTTGGCATTTGCATTGCGCTGCGTTTGTGGGGAGGGACGATGTAATATGGAATGGATCGTGCAAATCATCAGTTGCTCGCTGGCGGCGTTCTTTTTCGCCCTGCTGCTGAACCAGCCGAAAAATACCATGGTGCTTTCCGGCGTAATAGCAGGCATCGGCTATTTTGTGTTTCTGCTTTCCGGGCAGGGCACCCTGGGCTATTTCTTTGCCACGCTTTTCATCGGCATTGCCTGTGAAATATGCGCCCGGCTGATGAAAAAAGCCGCCACTCTGTTCATCACCAGCGCCCTCATTCCGCTGGTGCCGGGGGTGGGGCTGTACCGCACCATGCGTCATCTGGTGCTGGGGGAATATGGCCTTGCCGTCAGCAACGGCACCGAAACCCTGCTTGGCATCTGCGCCATTGCCCTTGGCATCACCTTCTCCGCCCTATTGTTTTCCAATATCCGCAAAAAAGAAAAGAGGCCCTGCTGATGCCTTTCCGAATCGTGATTTTCTCCCCCCGGGCGGCAGAAATGGAGCGGCTTTTGCTAAGCGACAGCCGCTTTCATCCCCTGGATGCGGTTGACCTGGGAGCGGGTGCCTTTCACATTCTCCTTTCCCCTAAGCCGGACGGGGTGATTCTGGATGATGTCCTTCCCGGGCTGAACCCCCTGCACCTGTGCCGCCGCATGGAACAGGCCCTGGCGGCGCCGCCAAGGGTGTTGTATTTGGGGAATGCGCCGGAGATGGCCCTGGACGTTTCCCTGCCGAAGGATGCCGGTGAACCGGCCATGAAAGAGGGCCTGAACGCCCTTTTGCTTTCCACGGTGCCTGCCCTTTCCCGGGCGGCCCATCCCATCCGGAAAGAGCATACCAAAGCCCTGCTTTCATCCCTTTCCATGCCCCCTTCCCTGAAGGGCGCAGCATACATTGCCCATGCGCTGCCCCTTCTCTCCTGCCAGCCGGACCCTGGCCGGTATCTGGGAAAGCCCCTGTACGCCCACCTTTCCCAGTACTTCCAAACCAGCTCCGGAGCAGCAGAAAGGGCCCTTCGCACCGCCATTGAGGCCACCTGGCTAAAGGGCGATCTTTCCGCCATTTCTTCCCTCTTTGGCTACACCACCAGCCCCGATAAGGGCAAGCCCACCAATTCAGAATTTCTTTCCCTGCTGGCCCGGCACGTGCAAAGCCGCACCCAGCACACCCTGGATGCATCACTCACAGAAAGGACGCAATTTTATGGCTCAGTTTCCTCCCATTATGCCCGATAAGCCGGTGCTGCTCCACGGCGGCGATTATAACCCGGAACAATGGATCAACGAAAAAGACACCATCTGGCCCATCGATATGGCCCTGGCCAAAAAGGCCGGGGTGAACACCCTGTCCGTCGGCATTTTTGCCTGGAGCATGCTGGAGCCGGAAGAAGGGGTGTATCACTTTGAATGGCTGGATGAAGTGATGGATATGCTGGCCGAAAACGGCATCAAGGCCATTCTGCCCACCCCCAGCGGCGCCCGGCCGGCCTGGATGGCCGAAAAATACCCGGAAGTGCTTCGGGTGGATGCCATGCGCCACCGCCAGCTTTTTGGCACCCGGCACAACCATTGCCTTTCCTCCCCGGTGTACCGGGAAAAAGTGCGCAAAATCAACACCCTGCTTGCCAACCGGTATAAGAACCACCCGGCCCTTGGCATGTGGCATATTTCCAATGAATACGGCGGTGAATGCCATTGCCCCC
>JAZUQI010000149.1:0-7491 GCA_045605625.1 Clostridia bacterium | reverse complement strand
GGGGCGGAAATGACGATGTTGGAAAAAATATCCCCCTGGAACAGCTTTCCGTTTTGCATCACCACGCCAATTTTCCGGCGAAGGGATTTCAGGTCAATGCTGTTTAGATCCTTGCCGTTATAATAGACGGCCCCTTTCTGGGGCTTTTCAAAGCCCAGCAGAATGCGCATCAGGGTGGATTTGCCGCAGCCCGTGCTGCCCACAATGGCCACATACTGGCCCGGGCGGATTTTAAGGGAAAGGTCATCCAACACCAGGGGCATATCCTCCCGGTAGCGGAAGGAAACGTTGCTTACTTCAATGGCGCCGGTGATGCGGTCAATCACCTGTTTGCCTTCGGATACTTCCGGCTCCGCATCCAGAATGGGCCGGGCCATTTCCATCACGGGCTTGAACCGGGCCGCCGTCATGGCCAGGCCGGACAGGGCCATGAACGCACCGCTTACCATGCCGTAGGCGGAATGGAAGGCATAATATTCCGAAACGCCGATGCCGCTTTTGATGGCCATGAAATACATCACCAAGGTGCCTGTGAGGGAAATGGCAGTGGAAATACCGGCGTTCAGCCGCAGGAACAGGGGAGGATGATAGGTGAGGGCAACTTCCTTGGCATAGATATCGCTCCACCTGGCATAGGCCCGCTTTTCTGCGCCGCTGAGCTTGATTTTCTGGATGCCGGTGATGAGGGCAAAGCTCATGCCGCTTTCCTTGGCCGCCAGTTCCATGGCGGTTTTGTGCACCCTGGTTTGCAGCAAAATGGTGGCAACGGAGAAAAGCAGCGTCACCAGCACGATGCAAAGCGCAGGCACCACCAGGGAAGGGGCGAAGGCGAAAATCTGGGTGATGTACAAAAGGGAAAACAGGGAGGAAAGCCCGGTGTTCAGCGCCGCCGAAACCAGCATGCTGCACAGGGATTGGATCTGCTGGGCCCGGTCTGCCAGTTCACCGGAACTGTAATGCTTGAAAAATTCCGCCGGCAGGGATAATACCCGCATCATGGTGGCGGCCTGCACGGAAAGGGATAGCTTGGTGTGGATGCGGCCGGTGAGCAGAGCGTTTACGGAGCGCAGCAGCAGCTGGCTGATGGAAACGCTGACCATGAACATGGCCAGGGCCATCAGCAGCCTTGCGCTGCCGCTTGCAGCCACCGGGCCAAATAGCAGCGCATTCAGCCGGGGCAGCAAAAGCCCCACCAGCGTTACCAGCAGGGTGGCCCCCATCACAAGGAACAAATCCGTTTTATCCAGGCACTGGGCAATGTATTGCAAAAGGGAAGATACCGTCAGCTTTTTTAAGGGGAAGGGCTTGTAAAAGCAGATGGCTTCATCATCCACCAGGTGCTGGTTTTTCCTGCCGATGTTCACCCATTTCTGGCTGGAAACATCAAAAAATGCATAGCCGTTCAGGCCCCTTGGCAAAAGGGCAATCACGCTGCCGTCATCCGTGCGCTTGCCCAGCATGGCCCCCACGGCGTTTTTATACCAGCCCTTATCCAATTGCACGTTCCTTCGCATAATGCCATGGGGCCGCAGCAAAAATTCCAGCCGGTCATCCAGCCCTTTCACGGAATCGGGAATTTCCGGGGGCTTGATTTTGTAATATTTCAGGATTTCGCCAATGGCGTTGCTGGCCCTTGCTTCATCGCTGGCGAAGGCGGAACTCATTTTGGAGCCCAGCACCGCATCGGCCATGCGGACGAAGGCTTCTTCAAAAAGCTGATCGTCGCTTTGCTTTCGCTGCTTTATCTGCTCGTCAAACCAACCCATGCGTCAGCCTCCTTCCTTATTCGCTGCAAACCAGCCTGGTGTAAAAACCGTTGAGGGCATACAGTTCTTCATGGGTGCCCCGTTCCACCACGTTGCCCCGGTCCATCACGATGATTTCATCGCAATCCCGGATGGTGGACAGCCGGTGGGCCACCACAATGCAGGTGATGCCCCGATCCTTGATGGAGTTTACCACGTTGTATTCCGTCCGGGCATCCAGGGCGGAGGTGGCTTCATCCAGAATGATGATGGTGGGGTCCTGGGCCAACACCCGGGCAATTTCCATCCGCTGCCGCTGGCCGCCGGAAAAATCCTTGCCCCCTTCAGTGATGCGGTACTGATAGCCGCCCTGCCGCTGCATAATATCCTCATGCAGCTGGGCATCCCGGGCCGCCATGATCATTTCAAAATCTTCAATGGAGGTATCCCACATTTTGATGTTGTTGGCAATGGTATCTTCAAACAGGATAATATCCTGATCCACCACCGCAAGGGAGCCGGTGAACACGCTGCGGTCAATTTGCCCCATGGGTTTTCCGTCAAAAAGGATTTCGCCGCTCCAGGGCTGGTACAGGCCGCTGATCAATTTGGCCAGGGTGGATTTGCCGCAGCCGGAGGTGCCCACGAAAGCCACCCGGCTGCCGGGCTTCAGCGTCAGGCTAAAATCCCGGATCAGGGGCTCCGCCAGCCTGGAATAGCCGAAAGTGACGTTTTTCATTTCAATGGCGCCGGAAAGCTTGGCGTAGGTTTCTTCTTCCCGGGTTTCCGGGGATGCTGTTGCATACACCGTATCGGAGGGGTATTGCATCACGTCCTCAATGCGCTCCATCTGGGTGCGCATTTCCTGCAGGGTTTGCCCGGCGGAAATCAGTTCCTGGGCCGGGGCCATGAAGGAGGAGAGGAACCCCTGGAACGCCATCACCATGCCGATGGTGAACTGGCCCTGCATGGTAAGGTATACCCCCAGGATGGTAACGGCGGTATTGGTCAGGGTGGCCACCACCTGGGGCACAAGGCCCAGGTACTGGTTCAGCTTATGAAAGCGCACTTCCTGCAGGTTCACGCTGGCCTGGTAGCCGCTCCATTTTTCAAAAAAGCCGTTTTCCGCACCGCTGGCCTTGATGGTTTCAATCATTTCAATGCCGGACAGGGTGGTGCCGGAAAGCTTGCCGCTATCCCGCATCTGCACCCTGGTGATATTGATGCGTTTTTTGGAAATCACCCGGGACAGCAGGGTGTTTACGCAAATGGAGAAAAGCCCCAGCAGCGTCAGCGGGAGGCTGTAGCGCAGCATCACCATCAGGTAAAACACCATCATGAAAATCTGGATCACCAGGGGGGCAAAAGTGCTCACCAGGCTTGCGGCCACGGTGGCGTTGGTATCCTTTCGCTGCTGAATATCCCCGGCCATGCGCTGGGAGAAAAATTCCATGGGCATGTGAAGCACTTTCCACATGAAGGTGGTGTTGCCAACGGCGGCAATTTTGCCATCAATCCTTGCGGAATAAATGGCCTGAATGAAGGCCAGCACAATCTGGACCAGCGCCAGGCCCCCAAAGGCCCACAAAAACGGCGTTACCCATCCGGGGTTCACCCCGGGCAGCAGCCTGTCCAGAAAAATGCGGGAAAAGGCCGGCTGAATGATGCCGATCAGGGAAGCAATCACGGTGGTGATCACGGTGAAGGCCACGGCCTCCCCGGTGCCCTTCAGGCGCTGCCTGGCAAAGGCCAGCACACTCTTTGGCTTTCCGCCGGGTTCAAAATTTTCCCCGGGCTCAAATTGCAGGCAAATGCCGGTAAAGGCCTTGTCAAAGGCCTCCATGGATACGGTGTAATGCCCCTGGGCCGGGTCGTTCAAAACGGCCTTATCCCCCTTGAAACCATCCAGCACCAGAAAATGATTGAAATTCCAATGGATGATGCAGGGGAACTTGCCGTTTTTGCGCAAATCCTCCGGTTCCATCCGGTATCCCTTGGCGGTGAGGCCATAACTGCGGGCGGCCCGCAATACGTTTTTTGCATTGGAGCCATCCCGGGATACGCCGCAATCCACCCGAACCTGTTCCAGGGGAATCCATTTTTCGTAATAGGCCAGCACCATGGCCAGCGAGGCGGCGCCGCATTCCAGCGCCTCCATCTGCATCACCACCGGCACCTTGGCCACGCCCTTGGTTACGGGCTGCTTGATGGGCTTTGTTTTCTTTGCCATGGCCGCACCTCAATTCAGCACAAAGGAAAGGGGGGATACGCTTTGGGTGATGATTTTTCCGGTATAAACCCCATCGGCCAGGGGGGCTTCCATCACCGCTTCATACACAAATTCCCCCATTTGCAGGCCGCCCACATGGCGCATGTATTCCGAAAAATCTTCGTTCACCTGGGCAGGGGTTTGGGAAAGGGGGGGAAGGGTGCCTTCATAATCTTCCACCTTCACGTTCATGCCTTCTGTAAGGCCCTTGGCATCGCTTTCCTTCACGTACAAAGTAACGCTTCCGTTTTCTGCCACGGCCAGCACCCCAAGTTCCGTATCCAGCGTGCCGAAAACGCCCCACACGCATACCCCCACCAGCAGCACAATAATGGCCGCCAGCAGCATCCACACCGAGGGGGTGGATACCCGGATGTATTCATTCAGCTGTTCCGGGGAAGAAATACGGTCCATGCTGGTTTTGCGAAAGAGGGTGTTGCTCATGGTGGTCAGCTCCTTATATTTTTGCGGATGGACAGGATGTTTTTCCCGTCCTGGTAGCGGTACTGCATATCATCCATGGTTTTTTTCACCATGAAAATGCCAAGGCCGCCCATGCCCCTTTCTTCTGCGGAAAGGGTGGTATCCGGGTCCGCAGCGGTAAGGGGATTATAGGGGATGCCCTGATCGATGAAGGTAATCACCGCCGCCTTTTCTTCCTGATTTACCTGCACGGTGGCCTCCCCTTTTTCCGGGGCATAGGCATAATGGGCAATGTTGCTGAAAATTTCATCAATGGCCATATCGATTTGCATCCGGGTTTTCGTGGGGCAGCCCATCTCTTCCAGCTGCGCATTTACAAAGGCGGTGACGGCATCCAGGTTTTCGGTGACGGCGGCCAGGGTGATTTCCTTTTCCGGCCCGTCCGGTTTCGGCCCCCGATAGGTGAGGCACAGCATGGTGATATCGTCAAATTGCTCCGCTTCGCCCACAAAGGCATCCACATCCTGCTTCACGGCCTGGCAAATGCCCTGGGCGGTTTCGCCGCAAGCGCTGTCAAGCACCTGCAGCAGCCTGCTTTCCCCGTACAAAGCTTCGTTTGCATCGGTGGCTTCGGTAACGCCGTCTGTGTACAAATACAGGGTGTCGCCGGGCTGCAATTGCAATTCAAATTTGCGGTAGCGGATGCCCTCCATTCCGGCCAGCACGAACCCGGCCCGGGTTTTGTGGTAGGCAAATGCGTTTTTTCCCTGCCGCACCGCCGGGGGATTATGCCCGGCATTGGCAAAGGTGACAAGGCCCGTCTTTACGTTCAGGCAGCCCAGCCAGGCGGTAACGAACATGCCGGCGTCGTTGCCTTCGCACAATTTTTCATTGGCCAGGGTGAAGGCCTCTTCCGCACGCATGCCCGATTCCATGCAGCTTTTCAGCAGCGTTTTCGATTGCATCATAAACAGCGCCGCCGGAATGCCCTTGCCGGAAACATCGGCAATGAGGAAGGCCAGGGTATCTTCATCCACGAAGTAGAAATCGTAGAAATCGCCGCCCACTTCCTTGGCGGTATACATGGCGGCATGAATATCAAATTCCTTCCTGCCCGGGTAAGGGGGGAAAACGGAAGGCATGGCGGAATGCTGAATGGCCTTGGCAAAGGCCAGCTCCGCATCCAGCCGGGCGGCGGCATCGGCAATGTAGCGCTTGAGGGTATCCACGGTGGCGTTGATATCGTTGGAAAGGTCGTTAAATTCCTCGTGGGAACGCACGTCCACCACCGTATCCAATTGGCCGTCGGAAATGGCGGAAAGAGAGGCGTTCACCCGGTGGATGTTATCCACCACCAGCCGCTTCATCAGCACGGTAATCAGCACGAAAAGCAGGGCCAGCACGATGGATTCCATCACGATGGTGGTGCGCACGGCCACGTTCCGTGAAACGGTGGCCTCGCTTTGAGGCAAAACGGAAAGGATGTGATACCCTTCCGAAAAAGCATACATGCAGTAGGAGGGCACGTTATACACCCCGGCTTCAAACACCGTCCATTCCGGCAGGGTGTGAAAATCCACATCCATATTGATTTGTTCCAGGGAGGTTTTTTTATAGGCCCCCCGGTCGCTCACGATCTGGCCGTTTTGGTCCACGATGAGGATGCGGCCATCTTCCCCCACCCGGCGGTTTTTGGTGGTGCCGGCCACTTTTTCGCTGATCACCTTGCGGAACTGCTCAAAATCATACCCCACCTGAACAAAGCCGCCGTTATCCAGAGCAACGCCTGCATACTTGCGGGAAATATCCGCCTGCCAGGAAATGGGCTGGTAGCTTTGGGCAAATTCCTTTTCCCCGTTCAACAGGCACAAAAATTCGCTGGACTGGGCGCCGGAAGCCATATCAAAGCCGTAAAATTCTTCAAAGGTGCTTTCGGTGATGATGCCCTGGGGGGAAATCACGTTCACTTCCGCCACCTGATAGGATTTGGCCAGGGTTTGCAAATAGGCCCGGTCCACCTGGGAAATGGCGTTGATATAGGCGGCAATATTCCGGGCAATGCTGAGCAGGTTTTTATCCGACGCATCCAGAATATCCTGCTGCACGTCCTCAATATTCAGCCGCAGCACTTCTTCCGTGTTTTTTTCCGAAAGCTTTGTTTGCAGGGAATGGGTAAGCAGCGTGGCCATGGCGAAGGATATCACAACGCATACCAGCAGCCATTTCACCATGGTTTGGGAAATTTTCCGCTGCTTCCATCTTTTTTTCATGAAACGCACCCCGTTTCTTCGGTTGGAGGATTATTCGATGGTCAGGATATCGCTGAAGCCCGTTACGTCAAAAATTTCGGCAATGGTTTCATTCACGTTTTTTACCACCATGCGGCCCTGCCTGTTCATGGTTTTCTGGGCGGCCAGCAGCACACGCAGCCCGGCGGAGGAAAGGTATTGAAGCCCGGCAAAATCCAGGGTGAGGCTTTCCACGCCGGGGAGGCTTTCCTTCAGTTCCCCTTCCAGCTGGGGGGCGGTGGTGGTATCCAGCCGGCCGGTGAGGGCCAGGGAAAGGGCGGTTCCGTTCAGGTTTTTTTCGATGGTCATGGGGCATCGCTCCTTTTATTTCATGGTCATGGCGTTTTTTTCAATGGATAGAAAACCATCGGGCCCATCGGATCATTATATGGGAAATATGTAGGATGAACCAACGTATTTTCTGTGTTTATTTTAGCATAAAGAGGGGCTTTTCGTATATAGCTTTTTGTATTTTTTTTCGATTTCTTCCTACTTCCAATGGCAAACAAAAAAACGGCATGACGTTCATCATGCCGTTTCAGCGTGTCAAAAAAAACAAACCCGGGGATGTATGAAGGGGCCGCAGCCCCTTCATGTGTAATCCGCAGCAGGGGCTTTGCTCCTGCGAGGAGCGCCCATGGCGCTTCCTCTATCAATTTACGGCCGTAAAAATAGGGTTTGCAGCTTCTGCTTAAGAGGCTGCAAACCCATTTTTACAGTAAATGTGATGCTCCGATTGAAAAACAGCTTTAGCTGATTTTCAATC
>JAZUQI010000148.1:0-2439 GCA_045605625.1 Clostridia bacterium | reverse complement strand
CCCGGCCAGCATAGTACAAAAGCATACTTGCATCGGCAATTCTCCCCTTTTTCCCCATTATTTTGATAATAAACGGTATTATTTCCTTGACAAACGGTATTTTCATGCTGTACAATGGTAAAGAAGTTGATATAGTCACATTGAACCAATGTGCAGGAGGAAAACATTTATGAAATCCACCGGTGTTGTACGTAAGATGGATGATCTGGGCCGCATTGTGATTCCCATTGAACTGCGCAGGAATCTGGATATCGGCCTGCGGGATTCTTTGGAAATCTACGTGGAAAAGGACAAAATTGTTCTTCGCAAATTCCACCCCGCCTGCATCTTCTGCAACGATGCACGGGATGTGGTCAGCTATAAAGATAAGCTGATCTGCAAGCATTGCCTGGAAGAAATGAAGAGCCAGCTGTAATTTCCCGTCCTTTCTCCCTTCAAACTATGCAAAAAAGCACGACTGTATGCCGTGTCTCAGGGTGTCAAAAAAGTATTTTTGACACCCGGCGATTGAAAATCAGCTAAAGCTGTTTTTCAATCGGAGCATCACATTTACTGTAAAAATGGGTTTGCAGCCTCTTAGCAGAAGCTGCAAACCCTATTTTTACGGCCGTAAATTGATAGAGGAAGCGCCATGGGCGCACCTCGCAGGAGCAAAGCCCCCGCTGCGGATTACACATGATGGGGCTACGGCCCCTTCATACATCCCCCGAATGTGTTTTTTAGTAGTCTGAAGGGAGGGCCAAGCCCTCCCTATTTCATACACGAATTATAATTCTTCATTCTTAATTCTTAATTCTTCATTCTGTTTATTCCCCATCCGTCGGGGCAGGCATCATCCGGGCCTGGGGCGGCGCCACCGTTTCCCAGCCCAGCACATTGATGCGGCCGGGGAAGGACAGGGCCATCACGCCGTTGGACCAGATTTTGATCTGCTCACCGGCCATGGGCAGGGGCATATCTTCCGGGAAGGTGCAAATCACCTGGCCCAGGGTTTCGTTTTCCACCAGCGCCATGTGTTCTTCCCCCATCACTTCGGAAACGGTCACTTCCATGGGCATGCCGTCCAGCTGCATGAAGAACATTTCCTTCGCTTCATCCACCGTCACCAGCACGGGAATTTCCTGCTGGATATCCATTTCCCAGGGCCGGAGGTAGCGCAGCACCAGAATGGTTTCCCCGGCGTTTTCCGCCGTCACTTCGATGCGATAGGTTTCCTTTTCGCCAACCAGGTTGCTTTCCTTTTCCGCAGGAACGGGGGCAGGGTCCGTCACGGTAACCACGCCGTCCACAATGGCAAACACCGTCCAGATATACCCTGTGGAGGGGTTGCCGGTGAGCTCAATAAAGGTTTTGCCGTCTTCCTGAATCAGCTGGAAGGGGGCTTCGGGAAGGGTTTCATCCGCCACGCCGCCACCCAGCAGCAGCATCAGGGCCATCAAAATGGAAATCAGGTTTTTCATGGTTCATTTCTCCTTTTCTGTTGGGTTCCACTTATATAGACGCACCCCGGCGGATTTTGTTCCCGAAAAATGAAAATTATTTTACGGCATATTCCATGTAGGTTTGCCCATTCAAATCCTTCCATTGGAAATGGCCGTCTTCCAGGGTCATATAGCTATGGGGGCTGTTTTCTTTGGGAATGGAAACGGAGCCGGGGTTCAGGTACACAAACCCTTCCTTCTCCCGGCAGGCCGGCACATGGAAATGCCCGTTCAGCAGCAAATCCCCCTTCTTCAGCATGGGCGGATTTTGTTCATTAAAATGATGGCCATGGGTGAAAAACAGCATCTTTTCCCCCAGCATCATCACCCCATATTCCGCCAGCACCGGAAACTGCAACACCATTTGATCCACTTCCGCTTCGCAGTTGCCCCGGACGCAGGTGATTTCTTCCTTCATGCCGTTCAGCATTTCAATCACGCCCTTGGGGTTATATTCCCGGGGCAAATCATTCCGGGGGCCGTGATACAATAAATCCCCCAGAAGCAGCAGCCTGTCCGCCCCTTCTTTTTTATATTGTTCCACCAGCTGCCTGCAAAAATACAAAGAACCGTGAATATCCGATGCGATCATCCATTTCATGCTTTGTTCCTCCGTCAACTTCAATGCTTCTTTATATATAATAGCATACCCGGATGCCGTGGGCATCAACCCATCATCCACCCGTGAATTGCCCGATAAACTGGAAGTTTATGCTGTGATGGACGAAGCAGGGGACTACTCGTCCCCTGTACCCCACGGCAGGGAGAAACTCCCTGCACCCAATATGTGAAAATACGCTCGCTTTCCAACGGACGGTTTCCACATGAAACTTGAGAAGCAAACACAGTTTTCGCCACGGGCACAATGATTCCCGGATGCGGCAGGGCTGCCCCAATCAACAGCGGCACATTGCCCGTCACATAAGGCTTCAATTTCCGCTACCGGGTCCAGGGGCAA
>JAZUQI010000147.1:0-8600 GCA_045605625.1 Clostridia bacterium | reverse complement strand
CGATACCAAGATCTTCGAAAACGATCCCTTCGCTAAGCTGGACCAGACCGGCGTTGGCAAGCTGATGAACATGGCTTGCAAGCTGGGCCGTGAAAACAACCAGAAGCTGCACATCGGTATCTGCGGCGAACACGGCGGCGATCCCACTTCCGTGGAATTCTGCCACAAGATTGGCCTGGACTATGTGTCCTGCTCTCCCTTCCGTGTGCCGATCGCTCGTCTGGCTGCTGCTCAGGCTGCTATCGCTAACAAGTAATGCTTGTTTCCGGATTGCGGAAAGAAAAGTAACATAAAAATGCCGCCTGTCGGAGAAATCCGGCAGGCGGTTTTTTGCTTGGATTTTTGTTGATTGGAAAAGGAAGGGTTATTTTCAGCGCATTTTGCGCTGAACGGACGTATCGTGGAGCAGGCTGTCCAGGGAATAGCAGAACAGCAGCTGATCGGCGTTTTCCATCCGGGCCAGGGCTTCGGAAGCGGTGCTGCCATAATAGCGCAAATCCACCAGCGTAATGCGGCTGTAATGGGCGGATAGGAGGGGCAGCAGGGTGTTGGCGAAGGAATCCTTAAAGACCACCAGATGCCCTTCAGGGGCGCTTGGATTTTCAATCACGGCCATGCCGTGGTTGCCGTTCATAAAGACGGTGTAGGGATCCCAGGATTGCAGGTTTTCTTCAAAAATGAGGGTGTTGTAGGGGCTGCCCTCAGCGCCTTCCACCTGGAAAAGGATGCCCTCCGGCTGGGCCCAGCGCAGGGTATCCTTCTTCCACAGGGGCAGGCCGGAGCGGGACAGGGTGCTGCCCAGGAACTGCGGATACTGGGAGGTGTTAAACTGGGAAAGGGGCAGGGGCGCAAGGCCGTTTGCCTGGCAAAAGGCTTCATAGGCCAGGTAGGCCCCGTCCAGCGTCCAGTGATGATCCGTAGCGAAATAAGTTTCCTGAGGCACGCTGCTTAGCAGGGCAGGCACCGGCAGGGCGATGGGGTACTGAGAAAGGTTTTCGTGGACTACCCTTTCCGCCTGATACAGCCTGGCCAGATGCCCCGGCATGTGGGGGGAGAGGACGGCGCCGGTGCTGGGCACCAGCAGCAATTGGCCGGGCAGGCCCCATTCTTCGCAGAGGGAAGAAAAATGATCCATCCGCCGGTTCACCTGACCCTCATCTGCTGCAATGGGCTTTTCGATCAGCATGCCCTTCACCGGCCACACATCCAGCTGAATGCGCCGGGCCAGGGCCAGGTCATAGGTGCTGTTGACGGCGATCATGGCGCTGCGCAGGGGCAATCTGTCGCTCAGATAGGTTTCCAGGTCGTCCTTCAGCGTCCATTGGGTGAGGGAAAAGTTTTGGGGGGCGGAGGCCAGGTAGCGGCGCTCCTGCCTGGAAAAATCATTCCGGGGAAAGAACAGGGCGAAAAGGCCCAGGGCCAACAGGCCAAAGAGGATGAAAAGCAATTGAACTTTGGTGCGCATGTTCGTTTTCATAGCATCACCTCAAAACTGGAAGTACACAAAGGGCGCATAGCTTTGGGCAGCCAGCACGCACAGGCACAAAAGGAACAAAAGGGGCAGCGTCACCTTGGCCGCCGGCAGGCGCAGGCCCTTATGGAAGGCCGCCAGGGCGCACAGCAGCAGCGTGGGCAGGAAACTGAGCACCTGCAAAAGGGCCTGATGGGAAATAAGGCCATGGCCCCCCAACGCTGCCTGCAGGAAGGCGCCGTCGCAGCCGGTGAAAATGCCCCAGCCGATCAGCACCAGAAAATATGTGCCCACATGTTTCAGGAGATTGGGAATGCGCTGATAGAAGCGGGTTTGGAAGATGCGCTTTTCCAGAATCAACAGCACCCCGAAGTACAGCCCCCACAGCATGAAATGCCATCCGGCGCCGTGCCACAGCCCCGTCAGGGCCCAGACGATGAGCAGGTTCACATCCCGGCGCAGCACGCCCTTGCGGCTGCCGCCCAGGGGAATATACACATATTCCTTGAACCAGGTGGTGAGGGTGATGTGCCAGTTGCGCCAGAAATCCGTCAGGCTGGCGGCCCGGTAAGGCTTGCGGAAGTTTTCCGGCCAGGTGAAGCCCATGGTGTGGCCAAGGCCGATGGCCATATCGGAATAGCCGGAGAAATCGAAGTAAATCTGGAAGGAGAAGGCAATCAGATAGCACCAGCTGCCCACCAGCCCGGCGGCGGAAAGGTCGCCCTGCATCAGGCTGCAGAAGCGGCCCATGCTGTCCGCCAGCAGAATTTTCTTGGCAAAGCCGATGGTGTAGCGCTTGAGGCCATCCAGCATTTCCTGATCCGTAACGGAGGGCAGGCGATTCAGCTGATCTTCCATATCCTCATAGCGCACGATGGGCCCGGCCACCAATTGGGGGAACAGGGAAAGATACACCCCGAAGGCGATGGGCGATTTTTGCACCCCCACCTTGCCCCGATACACATCCACCAGGTAGCTGAGCCCCTGAAAGGTGAAAAAGGAAATGCCGGCTGGCAGCAGGGGCGCTTCAAAGGCAAGGGAAATGCCGGTGAGGCCGGTGAAGGTGGAGGCAAACAGCCCGGCATACTTATAATACAAAAGGGGCAGAAGATTGGCGATGATCAGCACCGTTAAAAGCAGTTTTCTGTGCCTTTGGCAACGGCCAATCCACCGGCCGCCAAAATAGTTCAGCAAAATGCCGTATACAAGCAAAGGCAGCCAAGCCGGATTTCCCCAGCCGTAAAAAAGCAAAGAAACCGCCAGCAAAAATGGCAGTTTCCCTTTGGCTGGCAGCACCCGGACCATCAGCAGCACCGCCGGCAAGAATAAAAGCACAAACGTAAATGAACTGAAAACCATGGATGATTCGCTCCTGTTTATTGGCGTTTAGCCAAGTATCTTTCTGTAAACAAAGGCGGCAGGGCAGAAAATTGCTTTCCGTCAGGGCATCTGGGGCGTCCACAGCCCCTGATCGTACTGGCCCTTGGCGTAGGCAAGCAGCGTATCCAGCCAAATCTGCAGCCCTTTATCGGACAGGTGATATTGCTTATCGTTGCTGTATTCCTTGGGCAGGTAGCCTTCCGCATCCTTCAGGGGCGTGGCAATATCGATATAGAAAGCGCCCTTTTCCTGGCACATCTTCTCCAGGGCGGCGTTATATTCATCCCAGCAGGTGCGCAAATCCCGGCGCCTGGAGCTGCTGAAGCTGCGGGTGAGGGGCGTGAGGGAGAAGAAATAAACGGCGGTATCCGGGGAAAATTCTTCCATCAGGGTAAGGATGCGCTCGCAATAGCCGATATGCTTTTCAATTTCTTCCCCGGCATAATCATTTACGCCCAGCAGAATGAACATTTTTTCCGGCTTGATTTTGCCGATGATGCGACACAGGGGCTGGTTTTCGCCCTTGTACATGATGTTTGCCTTGGAATCCAGCAAATTTCTGCGGCTGGCGGTATAGAGCATATAGCTTTGGGCCGTGAGGAAGGTGATATCCGGCACGGGCTGATCCTTTTCCTTTTGCTCCTGAATGTAGGTGCGCAGCTGCCTGGTGATGGAATCCCCCACGAACACGCTGCCGTCATAGAAGGAATAAAGGGTTTGGGCAGGCAGGGGTTCCGCCGTTTCGGCGCAGGCCGGCAGGGCCAAAGACAGCAGCAAAAGCCACACGAACAGGCATCGGATGTATTTCATAAAGGCACCTCAACCATTCTTTTTGAAAGTACATAATAATAGGTACAAGTTTATTGTATCAGCCAATACAGAGAGTGTCAAGAAAAGGGTTTGTAAAATCTGCGCAAGGTGGAAAAAGCCGGAGGAAGGGCGTTCCTCCGGCAGGGGGCCTATTTACGGCATGGTCAGCTGCAGGGCATGCTCCAAATCCACAGAATCATCCATGAAGACAGGCACAAGGCGCAGGTTTTTTGTTTGACTGCCGTGCTGGAAACAGATGGTGAAAGAAAGCTGGTTGGGGGATGGGCTGCCGTAATGCCCCTCCAGGTTATGGCCTTCCACCCGTGTGCTGCCGTCATACAGCCGCCAGTCAACGATGGGATTGCAGCTGGAAGCGTCCCACTGCTCAAAGGCTTCAACCCAGCTTTCAAGGCAGGTGACGATGATTTCCCCCCGAATATCCACCGGGTTCAGGTTCAGGGTGGTTTCGGCCTGCCATTCCCCGGCATCCACGCTGCCCACAAGGGTGCGTGCGGTGGTATCCTTTTCCACGTGGAAGGGCAGGGGAATTTCTTCACCCAAGGGCGTATAGGCGTGCTTCAGGCCCGTTTCATCCTGATAATAGGTGGCCACGCCGGAAAACAGGCGCAGCTCCACATGCAGGGTATCGGCTTGCTTCTCCGGCGGCACCATGCATTCCTTCCAGCCTATTTCGCTGCCATCCTCCAGGGTGTGGGATGAGCCGCCGATGATATCCAGATAGGTGCCGTCGGAGAGAAACAGGCCGTCGTGCACGCTGGTGGCAATGCGATGGACGTAGCGTGGTTCGCTGCCATCCAGATAGGCCACCCAATCCTCCTTTGGTTCGCCGCCCAGGCGGCTGTTCACTTCATAGGCGTATGCTTCGGCGCAGATTACGCCGCTTTCTTCCAGGGTGAAATGCACATTTTCCGGCATCCCCTTGCCCATTTCAAATGTGGTAAGGGGGCCTTCCAGTTGGTAAGAAACGAACACCCGGTCACCGTTATAGTAAGCCTGCTGAATGGTGGCGGTGATGCCGTTTTCGGTGAGAATCACCTGGTTCACCGGGGTGGAAACCTGATCCAGGGCAGGAAGGCGCTTATCCTCGTGGGGCACATGGGCCATTTTGCCAAACAGCCCAAGGCCTGCGGCCAGGGCCACGCTGCAAAGCAGCAGGGTGATGATCAAGGCAAGGGCAAAGGCCCGGCTGCCGGTTTTGAACAGGGCTTTGGTGGGTGTATTCATGGCGTTTTCCTCCTGACGCACAATGCCTGCCAGGGTTTCTTCCATGCGCTGATGGAAAAGGGCAGGCGGATTTGCCGGGGAAAGCGTGAGGATTTTTTTGAAATCTTTTTCGTTCATTGGTTTTCCTCCCATTCCACAAAGAGGGTGCGGCCCAATGCCTTTCGGGCGCTGCGCATGCGGCTTTTCACGGTGCCCACGGGCACTTGCAAAAGGACGGCCATTTCAGACAGGGAACAGCCCTGTAAATAATGCAGATGGATCACCAGCCGCTGCTCTGCTTTCAGGCGGGCAATGGCTTCTATCACCGGGGCATCCGGCTCCGGGCCGGGCACCAGAGCGGTTTCTTCCGCCAGCGGATACAGGCTTTCCCGTTTGCGCTTTTTCAGCATATCTTTGCATTGATTCCGTAAAATGCGGATAAGCCACGGCCGGAACTGGGCTTCATCATGCAGGGTGTTTCGCTTTTGCCATGCCTTGATGAGGGCTTCCTGTACTGCATCGGCCTGATCTGCCGGGCTTTCCAGATAGGCATGGCAAATGTGATACATCAGCTTTTCCAGCTCCATAGCTTTTGCCTGAAAAGTAAGGGCATCCAACACGTTTTTCCCCTTTCTCAGCCGGGAGAATGAATTCCTTCTACCCCAGCATACTACTTGCACAGCGCTTCTGCAAGCGTTCACTATACAGACGATTGTGCGGCCTGATGGGTTTTTGGAAATACAAAAAAATCCTGCAAACGCAGGATCAGGCTTTTTTGTGCATCCGCTGGATGATTTCGTATAAAACGCAGCCCATTAGGCAGCCAAGGGTGTTATTGATCATATCGTCAAATTCAAACAGGCCGATGCGGAAAACATACTGGGAAATTTCCGTCAGGCAGCTGCAAAGAAAGCCAATCAGCACAATACGCAGGCTGATCCACCGGCTTGGGAAAAAGCCCTGCCTTTCCCGGGGGCGAAGCGACGGCCACAGGAAGGGCAAAAGATAACCCAGGGGGATGTACAAAAGAATGTTCAGAATGATTTCCACAAGCAAGGGGCCGTCCGTCACGCTGAGGCCGCCGGAAAAGGAGAGAGACTCCCGGTAGCTCCACAGGGGCAGCCACTGGGCGGTGGGGGCAGGTTTGACTGCCCGGAACAAAATGGTTTCATATAAGTTAGCCAGAATGTATACCGCAAAAATCACATACCGCATGAAGCGGTACACTTTCGGCCAGCGGTGCAGCAGCCGGTGGATCACCGGCAGGCACAGGGCGAAAAACAATACAAACAGGGAAATGGTGGTAACCTGATCCATAATCCTCCAAAGGGATGCATTTTTGTGGGGCGGGCATCCTGAAAGATATTGTACCATGAACGGGGCGAAATTACAAATGGAGGGGCAAAAAGAAGCCTCCGCTTTCCATAGGAAAACGGAGGCAGAGGGGTTATTGATCCGTGGTATTCTTTTTTACCGGCACCCAGATGGCGGATTGATAATCATCTTCCGTGCCATCGCCCTTGGCGTACCATTCCACTGTGGTATCGGATGCGATGCGGTATGCCCGGTTATTGGGCAGCCAATCCTGAAAAATTTGGGTGTTCAGGCTTTGCAGGGCGCCGGGCAGGGGGCCGACGCAGGGGAACACCGCCCAGTCCATTTCCGGCAGGGTGTGCAGCGAAAGCCCTTCCGGCACATCGCCGCCCTGATAAAGGCCGGCAATGAGGTAAGTGAAAGTGCCTTGCTCCGGGTGGTGATCCATGCACAGGGCGTATTCGCCGATGCGATGGGCCTTGACGGCGGCGCGCAGGGCTGGGTTTCCGGTAACGGGGTGATGCTCCTGCCAGAAGGCATTCCACAGGGACGGAATTTCCTGATAGCTGTTTTCAAAGGATACTTCATAGGCCCGGCCAATCAGCTGCAGGGCGGGCTTTTTTTCGATGGTGAAGTGCATTTGCATACCTCCTGTAATGGTGATGGCAATGCGAAGGGGCAGAAAGGGGCGAATGCGATGGGTATCCCGTTTCGCCTGCATGGGCGTGGCGCCGTGGAAGCGGCTGAAGGCCTTGGTGAAGCTTTCCGGCGTATCCCAGCCGTATTTCAGGGCAACGTCAATCACTTTCGCCTCGGTGTTGCTCAATTCCAGGGCCGCTTTGTAAAGCCGGCGGCAGCGCACATATTCCGCCATGGAAAGCCCGGTCATGATGCGGAAGCCCTGCTGCAAATACAGGGGCGATATCAGGGCTGCGTGGCAGGCCTTTTCCACGCAGTTTTCTTCCAGCAGGTGCTGTTCCATGGTGTCGATGGCGGTGCGGATGCTCAGCGTCCAGTCCATGAGGGGAAACCTCCTTGCATTGATGTATACAGGATAGCAGAACGGGAATAAAAGTTCCTGTCATTTATGTGGAAAAATTGTCCGTTTCCTGAAGGAGCGCCGCTTCCAGCGCTGCCTTTTTCCGGGAAAGCTTTTCCACAAGGCCGGGCATCCATTCCGGCATGGGTTGCACCTGATCGTCCAGGCAATGGCACAGCCGGGCGTAGGTGTGCAGGTGGATGCATGCACGCAAAAGGGCCCGGTGGGTGTTTCCTTCTTCCGGGAGGGGCCGCACCTGACGATAGCCCTCCAAAAAGGCGGCGCATCCGGCCTCATCCGTGATTTCCAAAAGGGCCTCCAGGCTTTTTTCCACATCCAGGGCGAAAAAGCCGTACAGGGCATCATCAAAATCGATCACGTGGCAGGTGTTCGTTTCCGCATTCCAGAACACGTTATCCGGCTCAAAATCAAAGTGCAAAAGGCCGTAGTTTTCTTTCGTCGGTTGCAGGGCCGAAAGGCCGTCCCAAACCTTCTGCCAGCAGGAGAGCATGGATGGAGGGGCCTTGGTTTCCGTCAGGGTGCGGCGGATGGATTGCAAAAGGGCCCGGTGATCCGCCCGGGGGATGGCAGGGGAAAAATCCTGCCCCAAACGGTGCAGGTGGGCCAGGGTGCGGCCCAGGGAAAGCAGCATTTCCCGGGTGCAGGGAAGATCCTCCACAGGGCTGCCCGGCACGGCGAAAAAGGCGGTGGCGGTGTAGGGGCCATCCGGCGTTTTAAGGGGAACCAGCCAGGCCCCCTCGTGGGAGGGCAGGGGTTCCATGGCCGGGAAGCCGTTTTGGCGCAGGAACAAAATCCATTCCACTTCGGCGGCAATTTGGGCGGCGTCTTTCTCATCCGCCGGGGCTAGCCGCAAAAAGCACAGCCTGCCCTCCTGCAAAAAGGGATACACGGCATTGGCGGAAATGCGGAAGTGGGGCAGGGTGTGCGCCAGGGCGGCGGCATCATGGGGGAAATGGGCCAGGGCCAGACGGGCCAGGGGAAAGTTTTCCACCAGGTGGTGTAATTTCATCATTTTCAAAATCTCCTTTATACGCAAAATAAAAAGAACGCTTTCTGAAAAACAAAAAGCGTTTTTGAATTTGCGCTCAAAGGCGTCAGGAAGCCGCCGTGAGCGTATGCCGGCTTTTTGCTTTTCCGGGAAACAGAATCATACGCTCACCTCCTTTTGGATGGTTTTATTATAGGGGCTTCCTTCCGGAATGTCAAGGGAAAAAGCTATTTCCGCAGTTTTCTGGTGATGGGCTTTTCAAAAAGATACGTAATCAGGGCGGCAACAACCACTGCCAGCAGGAAGCAAGTGAGGGTGTATTTCAGCTGCCAGGGGTATTCGGAGGCCATCCA
>JAZUQI010000146.1:0-8351 GCA_045605625.1 Clostridia bacterium | reverse complement strand
CTTGGCAATGTGCCCCTCAAAGCCCTGACGGACCCGAAAGTTACCATCGGGGATTGCCACGGCACCTGGATGGACAGCAAAGCAGGCGTGCCCCTGTTTGCCCTGTATCACCCGGCCTCCATCATTTACCGCCGGGCCCTGGCCCCGGTATATGAGCAGGATGTGCTCCGGCTGTCTCAATGCCTTCAGGAGGAAAACGGAACGCTGCAAATAAACAAGTAAAATATGCAATCTTTCCCATCGTCTTTCCTTGCACAGGGAAGGCGTTTTTGTTGTTGCAAATCCCCGGAACAGAAGAAAAGAATTTACACATGTATCTTTTTCTATCCATTGACAAGCCATATAGCACATGATAAGATTGTTTTAGAAATCCAATTTCTTCCTATATTTTTCAAATAAGAAGGTGATAGAACTATAAAATGAAAATCCATTCCTGTCCCCCCCTTTTTTCGCCCGATTGCACCAACGTTCAACAGACAAAAAATGAGGAGGAAAGCAAATGAAAAAATGGATTGTGATTTTAGCGGCAGCATGCCTGCTGCTTGGTATGACGGCGGCGTTTGCGGATGAAGAGCCGGCCGCAGCAGACGCCCATATATGTAATCATCACGAAAGCGTTGCGTGGGTATATGAGCCCACCTGCCAGATGGTAGGCGAACAAATCCGGCGCTGCAGCATCTGCCAGTTGGAAAAGGTCTATAGTGTTGTCAACACACCCCATGATTGGCTGAAGGCCACCTGTATTGAACCTCAGCGTTGCAAATTCGGCTGCGGTGCCATTATGGGATTGCCCCTTGGCTGTGATCATTCGGTCGCCGTGGAAGAAGATCATGCCTGCCAATTTTCGCCCTGGCGCTGGGAAATTGTTCCCACTTGTCAGGAGGGCGGAACAGTCACCCGGCATTGCTATCTTTGCCATCAGGATCAGAGGTATTCCATTGCCGCCGGTGTTTCTGATCACCTGACCATTATGGCCGATTGCGAAAAGCATCAGGTATGTCAATACGGCTGCGGCTATACCATTGGGGATGCGGTGGAGGATGACGGGTTTTATGTATATAATCTTCCCGGCTATCCCGTGCCCGTTTGCGGTTTATGCAGCAGACGGCAAATGTAAAACAAAAGCATTTGTAATAAATAAATTATAAAAGAGGTGAAATAGAATGAAAAAAATAAAAATCTCTTTTGCTTTCATATTGGTTTTTGCAATGCTCTTCAGCATTGCTTCGCCCGGTTTGGCAGAAGCGCTGATTTATGTCCGTGAAGCGGTCGTATGTCAGGATGTGCTATATTTTATCACCGACAATGGAGGATATATATGGAAAATGGAGCAACCTGGGGCATGGCCAGAGCAGGTATTGGATATGAAGGAATTTGATGATCTTTTAGACAATCCATACGAACCCACATCAGTAGAATTATGTGCCGATGAGGAAAGCGTTTATCTGCTGGATTGGGCATATCAAACCCTGTGGGAAATCCAGGATGGCACACTGACAGAAAAGGTGAAGCTAGATTTTTCCGGTTTAGGATTTTTTCCTGATTCACACGATGAAAGTCGTTATTTTACTGACCTACGCGGCGATGAAATCATCATAGACGGTTATCTATACACCATCGTCTGTGAATATCCCGATTACACCCAATTTTCCCTTTATCGCTTCTCTTTAGAAAATGGCACCAGGGAAAAAATCGAAGCCATTCCTGATGAACAGGAAATCATCCTGCTTTACCCCTATCAAGAGAAGCAAATATTGGTAACGGCTACAAGCGGTATAACATTTATCTATGATACTACCCAGAATACGGCTGTCCCTTTCATCAAATATTCCAGTGATTACAGCGGATTAACCTATAATCAAAAAACAGATAAGCTGTATTATTTTAATGATGATTCGCTGATGGAATATAAACAACACGCAAAGGATATAACTATCTGTTCTGTTGCAAGGGCGCTTGGCCGCTCTAAAGGCTTTACCACCATGTGGCAGGATCATATTCTGGCCCTTTATAGCGGGCATCTATATATATTTGAAACAGAACGTAACAACTATTTCCATTGATTCATTTTCTTCAAACCCATACGCCCGCTTGTCTGCGGGCATTTTTTTGATAAAAGCGGAATCTTTTGCCCATCCTGACAATTGGAACGTTAAAATGCTGTTTTTGTGCAAAACCTCTTTTCAGCCTTTTCCTTTCATGGTATGATACACACATCAAAAGATCTTCCGGAAAGGAGTTAACCAAACCATGCAGGATGTATTGGCTTTTATCCTCACCAACCTGCCGCTGATTATTTGCCTCATTGCCGGGGTGGCGCTGTTGGTGGTGGAAACCTTCGTTCCCGGGTTTGGCCTGCCCGGCATTTCCGGCATTGTGCTGCTGGTGGCCGGTGTGGTGCTCACGTGGAACACCTACGGCATGGCCGCCGGGCTTTCCGTTTCCCTGATTGCCCTGGCCCTGGCCGGCATTGCCATTTCCCTGTCCATCAAATCGGCGGCCCACGGCAAAATCAGCCAGTCCGCCCTGATTTTGAAGGATGAACTGCCCGGGGCCGAAAATGAAGAACTGGCGGCCCTGTTGGACCAGGAAGGCGTCACCACTTCCGTGCTCAGCCCTGTGGGCACGGCGGAAATCAACGGCGTGCGGCTGGAAGTGATTTCCGAATGCGCCTATCTTGGCAAGGATGTGAAAGTGAAGGTGCACCGCATCGACGGCAATCACATCATCGTGCGTGAATTGAAAGCATAAGCTTTAACATAAAAAGAGGGAGGAAATTACAAATGGATTTCATGATTCTTTGGTTCGTTCTCATCGTTGTGGCCATCGTGCTGATCGGCGTATTCTTCCGCTATGTGCCCCTTGGCCTGTGGATTAACGCCCGTGCTTCCGGCGCCGGGGTGAAGATCATCAGCCTCATTGGTATGCGCTTTCGCCGCATCTCCCCCCAGAAGGTGGTCAATGCTTACATCAAGGCCCGGAAAGCCGGCCTGAACATCACCACCGATATGCTGGAAACCCACCTGCTGGCCGGCGGTAACATTGAAAAGGTGATCAACGCCCTTATTTCCGCCAAGCAGGCTTCCATCAGCCTGTCCTTCACCACTGCCTGCGCCATTGACCTGGCCGGCCGTGACGTATTCCAGGCCGTGCAGATGAGCGTGCTGCCCAAAGTGATTGAGACCCCGCCGGTGTCCGCCATTGCCCAGCACGGCTTTGAGCTGCGTGCCAAGGCACGCTTCACCGTGCGCACCTATATTGAACGGCTGGTTGGCGGCGCCGGGGAAGAAACCATCATCGCCCGTGTTGGCGAAGGCATTGTTACCACCATCGGTTCTTCTGCCACCCATAAGGCCGTGCTGGAAAACCCGGACCTGATCAGCCAAACGGTTCTGAACAAGGGCCTGGATAAGGGCACCGCTTACGAAATTCTCTCCATCGATATTGCCGACGTGGACGTGGGCCGCAATATTGGCGCCCAGCTGCAGATGGACCAGGCCGAGGCCGACCGCCGCATTGCCCAGGCCAAGGCGGAAGAACGCCGGGCCATGGCCGTTGCCCATGAACAGGAAATGAAGGCCGCCGTACAGGAAATGCGGGCCAAGGTGGTGGAAGCAGAGGCTCAGGTGCCCCTGGCCATGGCCGCTGCCCTGAAGGAAGGCAAACTGGGCGTGATGGACTATTACCAGATGCAAAACACCGTGGCCGATACCGAAATGCGCAATGGCATTGCCAAGGCCGCTGCCCCGGTAACCGAAGCCCAGAAGCCCCTGGACCAGAAAAAGTAATGCCAAGCTGCCGGGGCGGCCGGAAGGCTGCCCCGGATCAAAGCAGAAAGGAGGCTGACCATGGAAGAATTTCCCGTAGCATTGATCCTGATTATTCTCTCCATCGTTTCTTCTGTGATGAAGAATAAGAAAAAGCAGGAAAAAAAGGCTCAGAATCAGGCCAAAAAGCAAGCGATGGTCAGTCCGCAAAGAACGGCAAAGGCAGCGCCTGCCCCGGCTGTGCCTGCCATGAGCGTGTGGGATGAGGCAGAAAGGGAACTGGCTCCCATGCAGCCTGCGGCCCCCTCCATGGGCCGGGAAGGCAGCGATGCCTGCCACGATTATATGCTGCCCAAGGTGCCACTTACGCCCATCAAAACCTTTGAAAACCATGCTCCTGCCGCCCCGGTGATCGGCACGGAGGGCATCGATCCCTGCCATGAGTTCATGCTGGATGAAGCTGCCTCCATCAAAACCGAAACGCTGGACGAAACCGGCATGAACGAGGAACAGGCCAGGGAACTGGTGCGGGGCATTATCCTGAGCGAAATTTTAACCCGGCCCCAGGCCCGTTATGCCCGGAGGATGCCATGAGCGAACAGCAATTCACCGTTCTGATTGCCGATGATGAGCCGGGCATGCGGCTGATCCTGAAAAAGAAGATTGAAAAAACAGAGGGCTTCACCCTGCTGGGGGAAGCTACCAACGGCGAAGAAGCCATCCGCATGTTTCAGGAACTGCATCCCCAGGTGGTGTTTCTGGATGTGGATATGCCGGAAAAGAACGGCATTGAATGCGCCCGGGCCATTCAGGATATGAACCCGGCGGCCATCATCATTTTTGCCACCGCCCACGAGGAATACCGGGAAGAGGCCTTTGAAGTATACGCCTTTGATTATCTGGTGAAGCCCTTCAACCTGGAAAGGCTGGAGCAAACCCTGGAACGCATCCTGAAAACCCGGCAGCCCATCCAGGCCAAAGCCCTGCCCGTTCCGGCCACGGTGAAGCCCGTCTCCGGCCGGCTGATGCTGAAGCACCGGGATGGCATTGCCTTCATTGACCAGCAGGAAATTCTTCTGGTGCAGCGGGAGGACCGGGCCACCGTGATCTACACCGATGACGGCCAGCGCTTCGTGCTTTCCGAAACCCTTTCCGAAACGGAAGCCCGGCTGGACCCGGATATCTTCTTCCGCTGCCACAAAAGCTATATCATCAACCTGCGCCGCATCCGCAATATCACCCCCTACGGCCGGTGGACGTATGTGGTGCAGCTGGAAAATACGGATCATGACGCCCTCATCACCTACCAGAAATATGAGGAACTGGAACAGCGTTTCAGCTGACGAAAACGCCTGAACGAACTTGTTCAGGCGTTTTATGAACGGAGGTTTTTCCCCATGCGCATTGTGCCTTTGAATGAGCAATTCACCGTGTGCCAGCTGGACAGGGAAACGGAACTGGATTTGGAAAAGGAATTCTATTTTGTGGGCAAAACCCGGGATGAAATTTCCCTGGTTTGCCAAACCCGGGATGTACCGCAAAACACCCTGCAAAGGGAAGATGGCTGGCGTGGGTTTTTCGTCGATGGCACGCTGGATTTTTCCCTCATCGGCATTCTGGCCCATATTTCTTCCCTGCTGGCGGCGGAGGGCATCAGCATTTTTGCCCTGTCCACCTTCAACACGGATTATGTGCTGGTGAAGGAACAGCATTTTGAAAAAGCCCTTTCGGTGCTTTCAGAACATGGCTACACCCTTGTGAAATGAGCCATCACAGCCGGTTTTTCCACCGGCTGTTTTTTCTGCTTGACAGGTGACCAAATGGTCACTATAATACAAGGTGAACGATTGGTCACCAAATAAGGAGAAACACCCATGGAACACAGCATGAAAAACCGCATTCTGGACGAAGCATTGATTTTGTTTGCCGAACATGGCTATAAGGGCACCAACCTGCGGGATCTGGCCGCCCGGCTGCAGGTTACCAAATCCGCCCTGTATAAGCACTATAACAGCAAGGAACATATCTGGAACGCCTTGCTGGATAAAATGGAAGCCTACTATGCCCAGCGCTTTGGCTCCATGGAAAACCTGCCCAAAACGCCGGATAGCTGGGCGGAATTTAAGCAGCTTTCCCTTGGCATGGTTCATTTCACCGTGCAGGACCCCCAAATCGTCCTCACCCGGAAACTGCTGCTTACCCAGCAGTTCCACGACCCCCGGGTGTGCAAGCTGGCCACCAAGCATTTTCTGGAGGGCACGGCCAATATCTATGGAAAAGTGTTTGAAAGCATGATGGAAAAGGGCCTGATGAAAAAAGGGGACCCTGCCATGCTGGCCTTCAGCTTCACCGCGCCCATCTCTGCCCTTGTTCACCTGTGCGACCGGGAACCTGACCGGCAGGCAGAGGCTTTGGAGAAAATCAGTCAGTTTGTCAGATATTTTATTGCTACCCATACGAAAGAACAATCATGAAAACGCATTGCCCATGCCTGTAACAGAAATTTACCACGATTCCATTCCGGTTGAAAAGAGAAAGGGCAAAAGATGAAAAAGGCGCTTTTTATCCTCATGCAATGTACCTGGGGATTGGCACAAACGTTGATTGGCCTGGGATTCTTTATGGCCAACAGAAAACGAAATCACAGAATGTACCACGGCTGTATCGATACCCAATGGAATCACCATGGCGGATTGAGCCTGGGCTTGTTTATCTTTACTCCGGTTGACAGCCAATCCAATTCTGAACGGATTCGTGTTCATGAATACGGCCATGCCATTCAGTCCCTTTTTCTGGGACCCCTCATGCTTTTTGTTGGTGTTATTTCTGTTTCGTGGGGAAATATGCCTTATTTTGCCAAGCTGCGGAAAAACAAACATTTACCGTACACGGCCTGTTTTGTTGAAGCATGGGCAAGCCGACTGGGCGAATGGGCGACAAAAGAAATGGCGATATGGGAATAGCGCAGATGGGTACATGCATCGCAACAAATCACACAATTCGTCAGCCGTTTCATGATTCTGCAAGGAGGAGAAAAACATGAACGTTCTTGTACTGAACGGCAGCCCCAAGAAAAAAAGCGACACCTTCCGCCTGACCGATGCTTTTCTGAAGGGCCTGAACAAAACAAAGGAACACGAAGTAAACATCATTCATGTGATGGAGAAGGACATTGCCCCCTGCCGGGGCTGCTTTGGCTGCTGGCAGAAGCTGGACGGGCATTGCGTGATCCGGGATGATCAGAACGACATTCTGGATCTGTACCGCCGGGCCGATGTGGTCATCTGGAGCTTTCCCCTGTATTGCTACGGCATGCCGTCGCATCTCAAAGCCGTGCTGGACCGTACCATCCCCCTGGTGAAAATGGACATGGTACAGCTATCTGACGGCACTGTGCGCCATGAAGCCCTGGCCGATTTTTCAAGGATGCACACGCTGGTCATCTGCGGCTGCGGTTTCCCGGACTGGGATGGTAATTTTGACGGGCTGCGGAAAATGTGTGAAGTTTGCTTCGGCGGGCCGGATATGGTGTGTGTGCCGGAAACCCCCATGCTGAACGTGCCCGAAGCGGCTGTTGTGGCCGATCCACTGCTGAAACGGTTTGAAAAGGCCGGTGAGGAATATGCCGCTTCCCTCACCCTATCTGCAGAAACGATTGCCGCATTGGAAACGCCCATGATTCCAAAGGAAGAATATATCCGTCAGGTCAATGGTGTCACATGACAATATCGAGGTTTCGCTCAGAAAGGAGAAATCATGTTTCATCCGGATTCTTACATTTCAGCATTGCTTACACTGCTGAAGAACGCATTCAGCAATCGGTTGCTCTATATGGGCCTGCAGGGCAGCTATCTGCGGGGTGAAGCCACCGAAAACAGCGACATCGATATCATGGTGGTCGTTGACGCCATGACAATTGCTGATTTGGATGCTTATCGTCAGGCAATCACCTCCCTGCCGGATCCTCAAAAATCCTGCGGTTTCATTTGCGGCAAGGACGAATTGATGCACTGGAATCCGCTGGAGATCTGCCACCTGCTGCATAGCACAAAGGATTATTACGGTGTGCTGGCCGATCTTGTTCCGACGTATACGAGGCACGATGGGGTCGCTTTTGTGAAGCTGAGCCTTGGCAATCTGTACCACGAAATATGCCATCGGTATCTTCATGCGCCTGAGGAGCAGAATATCGCAGCATTGCCCGGAACATACAAACAGGTTTTCTTCATCCTGCAGAATCTGCACTTTCTTGAAACCGGCAGCTTTATCGGTACCAAAAAGGAATTGCTGACAGCTCTTTCAGGTCAGGACAAGCTGGCTTTGGAGACTTCCATTGCTCTTGGGTCCGGCAAATCCTTTGCCTTTGAGGAAGCCTTTGCCCTGCTGTATTCCTGGTGCCGGGAGGCACTGGTTCGCACATCGACCATTGCAGGGGCGTCCCTGTGAAAATATGAACGTTATCAGGAGGTTTTTCCATGAAAAACGAAGTGTATCTCCACGGTCAGGTGCTGGGCACCCATTCTTTCCTGCTGAGGGGGGATTTCCCCAAGCCGGACAGCTACAGCGAAATCGATGAACGTTATT
>JAZUQI010000145.1:0-5915 GCA_045605625.1 Clostridia bacterium | reverse complement strand
CCCCTGCTTTTTATGGAAAATGATTTGGTAATGGATGAAGAATTCGCTGCCGATGATGAAGAACAGGATGATGCCCACGATCACGTCCGGCAGGGCACCGGAAACGTTGAAATCCTGGCTGATCTGGGAGGCACCGGAATTCAGCATGGAAATGAGGCCGGAGGTGATCAGCATCACCAGGGGGTTAAAGTTGGCAAGCCAGGAAACCATGATGGCGGTGAAGCCCTGGCCGCCCACGGATTCGGTGGTGACGGATTGGTCCAGCCCGGCGCCGATCAGATACCCGGCCAGGCCGCACAACAGGCCGCTGACCACCATGGTGCGGATGATTACCTTTTTCACGTTGATGCCGCTATACTGGGCGGTGCGCACGCTTTCGCCCACCACGGAAATTTCATAGCCCTGCTTGGAATGCTTCAGGTAAATATACAGGAAAAGGGTGAGCAGCGCCACCACCAGCACGATCACCAGGTAATCATGGCCGAAGGAGGGCAGCTTGCCGTATTTCAATTTGCCCAGGGTGGAAGAGCCGCTGGGCACCCAGATGACCAGGAAATAGCTGACCACGAAGGTGGCCACATAGTTCATCATCAGGGTGAAGAGGGTTTCGTTGGTGTTCCACTTGGCCTTGAACAGGGCCGGGATCAGCGCCCACACAGCGCTGTACACAAGGGCGGCGATGAACATCAGCACCAGCAGCATGCCTTCCGGCACCTTGCCGCCCAGATAGAACGCCACCGAGATGCAGCCCAGCACGCCCATCAGCGTTTGCCCTTCGGCGCCGATATTCCAAAAGCGCATCCGGAAGGCCGGGGTGACGGCCAGGGAAATGCATTGCAGGATGGCCATGTTTTTCAGGAATTTCCAGGTTTTGCGCTTGGTGGAGAAGGAACCTTTGATGAAGCTGTTATAAAAATCATCAAAGCGATCCGGGTTCTGGTTCAGCTTTTCAATCAGCACAAAGGCCACCAGCCCGCATACGATCAGCCCCAGCACAATGGCCGCCAGGCGGATCAGCCAGGCCTTCGCCGGGTGGATCACCGCACGCTTGGCCAGATGGAACCGGGGTTCATGGGCCGTGTTCAGGCTTTTTTCACTCATTGGGCAGCCTCCTTCGTCTGGGTCATCAACAGGCCGATTTCTTCCTTGGTGGCGGTGCGGGCATCCACAATGCCGGTTACCCGGCCGGAATTGATTACCAGAATGCGGTCGCACAGTTCCAGCAGCACGTCCAGATCTTCGCCCACAAAAATTACGGCCACGCCGTTTTGCTTTTGCTTGTTCAGCAGGTTATAGATGGTGTAGGAGGAATTGATATCCAATCCCCGCACGGGGTAGGCCGCCATCAGCACCTTGGGGGCAAAGGCAATTTCACGGCCCACCAGCACCTTCTGCACATTGCCGCCGGACAGGCGGGGCACCGGCGTATTCACCCCGGGGGTGGAAACTTCCAGTTCCTTGATGATTTCTTCCGCCAGGGCCCTGGGCTTTTTCCGGTCCACAAAGCCGGCGTGGCCCTTGCGGTAGCTGCGCAGCATCATATTATCGGTGATGCCCATGCTGCCAACCAGGCCCATGCCCAGCCGGTCTTCCGGCACGAAGGAAAGCCTCACGCCAAGAGCGCGGATTTCCAGCGGCGTTTTGTTGCGCAGGTTCATCACTTCATCTTCCCGGAACAATACGTTTTCCGCCGCCACCTGGGCCCGGATCTGGGCGTTGCTCATGCCCTTGAAGCGCATGGGGGCGCCGTTTTTATCGTGGAAGGCATCCTGGGCGGCCAGTTCCTTCACCTTCCGGAGGGATTTATGGAAGAAGGTGACGGGTTTATCTTTCTTGGGGTTATTGAAAATCACCTGGCCGCTGGCAATGGGCTGCAGCCCGGCGATGGCTTCCAGCAGTTCCTTCTGGCCGCTGCCTGCAATGCCGGCAATGCCCAGTATTTCGCCGCTGTTGGCGGTGAAGGTGATATCCTTCAAAACCTGAAGGCCTTCGGAATCGATGCAGTTCAGTTCCTTCACTTCCAGGCGGGGCTGCAGGTTCACAGGCTCCGTCCTTTCAATATTGAGGGAGATTTTTTTGCCCACCATCATTTCGGTCAGGCTGCCCTCCGTAGCGTCGCAGGTATCCACGGTGGCAATATGTTCGCCCTTGCGCAGGATGGCCACCCTGTCCGACACCGCCAGCACTTCGTTCAGCTTATGGGTGATGATGATGATGGATTTGCCGTCTTCCTTCATGCGGTGCAGCACATGGAACAGCCGGTCAATTTCCTGGGGGGTGAGCACGGCGGTGGGTTCATCCAGAATCAGGATATCCGCCCCGCGGTACAGCACCTTGATAATTTCCACCGTCTGCTTTTCGGAGACGGACATATCATAAATCTTTTTCTGGGGATCCATATGAAATCCGTATTTCTGCGCAATGGCAGAAACCCGGTTATTTACGTCTTTCATGTTGTACTGGCCATCGTTTTCCACGCCCAGCACAATGTTTTCAGCGGCGGTGAACAAATCCACCAGTTTGAAATGCTGGTGAATCATGCCGATTTTCAGGGCAAAGGCATCCTTGGGGGAGCGGATAACCACTTCTTTCCCATCTTTGAAAATTTTTCCTTCATCGGGATAGTAAATCCCGGCGATCATATTCATCAGGGTGGTTTTGCCGCAGCCGTTCTCGCCCAGAATGGCCAGAATTTCCCCCTGATACACATCCAGATCCACGTTTTTGTTGGCCACCACGCTGCCAAAGCGCTTGGTGATGCCGCACATACTGAGCGCAATCTTTTTTTCCACGGGGTTCCCTCCGTATAATGTGTGTGTAAAAATGGAAATTGCTTGGACCGCCGCCCCCGAAGGAGCGGCAGCCCAAGCGCATGGGTTCAGGCAAATTGCCTGATTTTCTTATGGAATTAGAAAGCGGTGTTCACCAGTTCGATGCCGTCGATCTGCACATCAAAGTAGGGAGCAGAGCGGAATTCGCTTTCATGGAAGTAGCCATCGGCCACCACTTCGGTATCCTTTTCAAAAGCGGCGTCGGTATCCACGTCAGCCATGTAGCTGTTAAGAGCAGCACCACCCACGGTGATGAAGCCTTCGGTGGCGGTATCGAACACCTTCTTGGTGCCGGCCACGAATTCGGCCTTCAGGGCTTCCAGGGCAGCCACGGTGCCTTCAGCGGCAGCGGCTTCGTTCACGTCGGTGAGCACCACGGAACCGGTGGCGATGGTGCCGGTCCAGTCGGTATCGATGGCCTGGCCAGCGGCAGCCTGGTTCACGATGTACTGGAAGTAGGGAGACCAGTCAATACGGGAAGCCACGATGAAGGTGTTGGGGCAGGAGGCCACGGTGGAGCCGTTGTAGGAAACGTTGGGGATGCCGGCGTTTTCGCAAGCGGTGGGGGCACCCATGGAGTCAGCATGCTGGGAGATCAGGTCGCAGCCGGCATCGATCAGGGCCTGGGCAGCGTTCTTTTCTTCCATTTCGTCATACCAGGAACCGGTGAACTGCACCTTCATGATCACCTTGGGGCAAACGGACTTGGCGCCCAGATAGAAGGAGGTGTAGCCGGAAATAACTTCGGCATAGGTGAAAGCGCCAACGTAACCCATCATGGGCACTTCGCCCTTGAGCTTGCCGGCGGCCTGGAGTTCGTTCAGCTTCATGCCGGCAGCAACGCCAGCCAGGTAGCGGCCTTCATAGATGGCAGCGAAAGCATTGTGGAAGTTGGCCAGGTTTTCGGTGTGGGCCATGGTGCCGGTGGCGTGGCAGAACTGCACTTCGGGGCACTGCTTGGCAGCTTCCAGCAGGTAGGTTTCATGGCCAAAGCTGTTGGCAAAGATGATGGTGCAGCCTTCGTCCGCCAGGTCCAGGGCGGCATCGGTGCAGGCCTGGGATTCGGGAATGTTGCGAACCATAATCACCTGTTCTTCGGAAAGGCCCAGGGCGGCAACGGCATCGTTCACGCCGTTGATGAAGTTCAGGTCATAGGTGGAGTTTTCGTCGTGCAGCAGGATCACGCCCAGCTTCACATCGGCCAGTTCGGCGTTGGCATTCACGGCGAACAGGGACAGGCACAGAACCAGAGACAGCACCAGAGCAACGAGCTTTTTCATGGTTTGTTTTCCTCCTCAATGGATATGGATGTGTGTTTTTCCGGAAATTCCCGGAAATCTATGGTTCAATCGCCCTGCAGGAGAATGTTGCCATCCTCAATGCCGGTTACGATTGCCAAAGACTTAAGATGGATGCCCTGGGCACGCAAATTCTTCCCCCCGGGCTGGAACCCCTTTTCCACGGCAATGCCGACGCCGGCCACCGTGCAGTTCCTTTCTTCGCACAGCTGCATCAGGCCTTTGACGGCGTTGCCGTCCGCCAGGAAATCATCAATGATCAAAACCCGGCTGCCCTCGGGAATGTATTTCTTTTCCACCCGGATCTGGTATTCCTTCTTATGGGTGAAGGAATATACCGGGGCGGAAATCACATCCCCCGTCTGCACTTTGTTTTCGCTCTTTTTGGCGAACACCACCGGCAAATGGCCAAGGGCCTGGGCCGCAGCCACGGCCAGGGCAATGCCGCTGGATTCCACGGTTAAAATGAGGGTGGGTTCATCCGCCCGGAATTCCTCTGCAAAGGCCTGCCCCATCTGGAACAAAAGGGCGGTATCAATGCGGTGGTTTAAAAACATATCCACCTTTACAATATCTTCCCCCATGCCAAGACCCTGGGTTTTGATGGCATTTTGCAGTTCCTTCATGCGGACATTCGCCTCCGTTTCCCCTTTTGAAAAACCCCCTCGGTTTTTTCAAAAAGATACTCCCATTATACGAAGGAAACTGACAAATTGCAAGGCTTTTTCGGAAAAATAAACCCCTTTTCGCCAAACTTTTTGAATTGATGAAAATTGCCAGCGTATTTTTTTCCCTACGGGTCAAAATAGCACTGACCTGAGAAAAAGGGGAGGTGAAACGCAATGAATCAGCAAAGCGGAAACCGTGTGAACGTGCCCGAAGCCCGGGCAGCCCTGGATAACATGAAGTTCGAAATCGCCCGGGAATTGGGCATCAATTTCAAGCAGGGCTATAACGGCGACCTCAGCAGCCGGGAAAACGGCTATGTGGGCGGCTATATGGTGAAACGCCTGATTGAACAGGCGGAAAAGCAAATGGCCGGCAAGTAACAAAAAACCCTCAATTCATGAAAATTTTTCAAGGAGTGACGCTATCATGTATCAGCAGAACAATAATGCCGCATCCTCTTCCGCCAACAACAACCGCATCAACGTGCCCGAAGCCCGTGGCGCCCTGGATAACATGAAATATGAAATTGCCAACGAACTGGGCATCAACCTCAAGCAGGGCTATAACGGCGATCTGCCCTCCCGTCAGGCCGGCTATATCGGCGGCTATATGGTGAAGCGCATGATCGAACAGCAGGAACGCCAGATGAGCGGCAAGTAATTCGTTTTTCCGGGGACGGAAGGGGAAAGCAAAAGCGGAACCCTTCCGCCGGAAAACATAAAAAAGGGTTTGCAGCTTCTTCCGGGAGGCTGCAAACCTTCTTTTTCATTCCGGGGAAAAAAGGGGATGCTCGTTTCCTTGTATAAACGCAATGGCTTTTCCGCCGCCCGGTAAATGGGAACGTATGACGCAAACAAAGGGAACCATGAGGGGTTCCACCCCTTCACCCCGGCCAGGGGCATTGCCCCTGGACCCGGTAGCGGATAGGAAAGTCTTGTATAACGGGCAATGTGCCGCTGTTTATTGGGACAGCCCAGCCGCACACGGGCACGGCGGCTACATGCCGCCTGCCGGATGCAAAGCATCCGGGAAAACGGGAAGAACGCCGGAGGGGAAAGGAATGACCTTTCTCTCCCGGCGTGTTCTCGTTTTCATTGTGCCCGTGGCGAAGATTGCA
>JAZUQI010000144.1:0-7514 GCA_045605625.1 Clostridia bacterium | reverse complement strand
AAACCGTCAGGCCGCCGGACTTCTTGGAGTCATAAGCGAAGTAAGCCTGAGCATACTTATCGGTATGGTCGCCGATGATCTTGATGGAGTTCTTGTTGGCGCCCACGGTGCCGTCAGAACCCAGGCCGTAGAACTTGCAGGATACGGTGCCCTTGGGGGCCACGTTGTACTGCTTGCCCAGCTTCAGGCTGGTCTTGGTCACGTCATCGTTGATACCAACGGTGAAGTGGTTCTTGGGGGCAGCCTTGGCAATGTTATCATACACAGCCTTCACCATGGTGGGGTTGAATTCCTTGGAACCCAGACCATAGCGGCCGCCTACCACCAGGATATCCTTCTTGCCGTTTTCGGCCAGAACTGCGCACACATCTTCGTACAGGGGTTCGCCCAGGGAACCGGGTTCCTTGGTGCGGTCCAGCACGGCGATCTTCTTGCAGGTTTCGGGCAGAGCGTTAAGGAAGTGCTTGGCGGAGAAGGGACGATACAGGTGAACCTTGATCACGCCAACCTTCTTGCCCTTCTTCAGCATGGCATCAATGGTTTCATGGATGGTTTCGCAACCGGAACCCATGGCCACGATCACTTCTTCGGCATCGGCAGCGCCGTAGTAATCGAACAGCTTGTAGCTGCGGCCGGTGAGCTTTGCCACCTGCTTCATGTACTTTTCAACGATGGCGGGAATGGCATCGTAGTACTTGTTGGCAGCTTCACGGTTCTGGAAGTAGATATCGGGGTTCTGAGCGGTGCCGCCCTGATGGGGATGTTCGGGGTTCAGGGCACGGGCACGGAATTCGTTAACCTTTTCCCAGTCCACCAGCTTGCGAACTTCTTCCAGTTCATAAGCATCGATCTTCTGGATTTCGTGGCTGGTGCGGAAGCCGTCGAAATAGTGCAGGAAGGGAACGGAGCCCTTGATGGCGGCCAGGTGGGCAACCAGGGCCATATCCATCGCTTCCTGAACGGAGCCGGAGGCCAGCATGGCAAAGCCGGTCTGGCGGCAAGCCATAACGTCACTGTGATCGCCGAAGATGCTCAGGGCGTGAGCAGCCAGGGCGCGGGCAGAAACATGGAAAACACCGGGCAGCAGTTCGCCGCTGATCTTGTACATATTGGGGATCATCAGCAGCAGGCCCTGGGAAGCGGTGAAGGTGGTGGTGAGGGCACCGGCCACCAGAGAGCCGTGCACGGCACCGGCTGCGCCGGCTTCGGACTGCATTTCGGCTACGTGTACCGTCTGGCCAAACAGGTTCTTGCGGCCCTGAGCGGCCCATTCGTCTACATACTCGGCCATGGTGGAGGACGGGGTGATGGGGTAGATAGCGGCTACGTCGCTGAACATATACGCCACGTGGCTAACTGCACCGTTACTGTCGATGGTCAATTTGGTTGCCATGAGATTGCCTCCTTTAAGCTTATATGAGAGCGGGAAATTGATAAATTTCCCCCTTCTTCTCCAACTCAATATTATACGACCCCTTCCCCGTTTCTGTCAAGCAAACCGCAGGACAAAAAACCGGGAAAACCAACATTTCTTTTACTCTCTATTGCAAAAAATGTAACCAACTTCCAAAAAGAAAAGGAAGCAAAGCCTTCCTTTGCTTCCTTCATTCTCATAACCACTAAAAATTCTTCATTCTTCATTCTGAATTCTTAATTCTTGAAAATATTCTCTTCCTCCAGCACCTTCTGTACTTCCCCGAAATACGTTTCCACTTCTTCATCCGTCAGTTTCATGTGCTTTTGCAGAAGGGAAACAATTTTTGTGGGCCGGATGCGGCCGTAGTATTTCACGGCGTTCACATTGGTGCGCCATTCTTTCAGGGTGAAGTGGGGCCAGCGTTCCAAATGCCGGGGAAGCAGCATTTCCAGGGTTTCTTCCCAGGGCTGGAAGGCCTTTTCCATGAAGGGCCATTGGAAGGAAATTTCCAGGATCTCCGCAAACCGGGTGAGGAACTTTTCCTTCATTTCCGGCACGTTCAAAAGGGCGGCCATGGGTTCGTGGCGGAAGCCCTGCACCTTATCGTTCACCTTTTTCAGGTAATAGTTCATGGGGCCTTTTTCCAAAGAGAGGAACCCGGCCTCCACGTCAAACAAAAGGTATTTCCACTTGCCGCCGGGCACCCGGTACACCCGGACGTTGGTGAAATCATCATTGCCGATGATGATCTCAAAGGCGGCGTGGGTGAACAGGCTGTCAATATCCAGCCTTTCTTCCACATACTGCAAATTTTCCGGGATGTTCAGATCCTCTTTTTTGCAAAAATCGCACAGAGCCAGCCAATCCGTGTTATCGCCGTTTTGCAGAAATTCATCCCGGCCGGTGCGTGCCAGAATATCGATCTTGTCAATATCCTTTTCCTCCGTCACGCCCTCCCACTGGGCAATGAAATGCTTGTTGATTTTTTCCCGCAGGTTGTAATGCCCCCAGTATTCGCCGTTGATGTATACCTCAATGGCCAGGGCATCCTGATAGAGAAGATCCAAAGGCTGAGCCAGGGAGGAAATCACCACGTCCCGAAGCCTTGTGGAAAAGGCATCGGAATTGGTGCTGCGAAGCAGGAGGGATTTATAGCTTTCATAATCCCTGTTCGGGAAGGGGTTAAAGTAAAACCTGTCCTCCCCATAGGCTTTCCTTGCATAAATGGCAATGGATTTCTGGGCGTTCTGCCGGGCGGAATGGCCGGCGGCGGTGAAGGTGCCCATCTGGTTGATGGGGCAAGCGCCGTCCAGAGCGAAAAACTCAATATTGACCGGGTATTCCCATTCCTTTTCGTAATTGGGGTAATCCGGGTTATTGCCCTTCACCAGGGCCCCGGTTTTTTTATCAAAGAGGTATTTTTCATCCGTAATCAGGGAAACCACCGGCACGGGCTGCTGTTCCCCAATGAAATACGTGGCGGAAACCGGGGCGGAAGGCACCTGATTTTCGGAAAAGGCCCCCAGGCGCAAAACCCCCGTTTTTTCAAAAGAAAGGCCCTCTGCCGGAAACACCTTGCTTTTTTCCGTGGGGGTGGAGCCATCCAGGGTATAGCGCAAAACGGCGTTTTCCATGGCCTTGGCCTGCACGGTGACGCCCTGCGCATAAAAGCCCCCGGGGGTGAGGATTTCCGGCGTTTCCGCCCGACCCGGGTACACCTGCTTTTCGTTCTTTTTGCCGGGAGTGGCTGCAGCAAAAAAGCCCCATTCTTCCCCGGCTATGCCATAGGATACATTGCCAAACTGGGGGCCAAAGGCCATTTCGGCAAGCAAATTCCCTTCCTTGTCCGTGAGGAACAATTGATCCCCCTCAGCGGAAATTTTGAAATTGGCATAGAAGGTTTTGTTTTTGCCGGGGCTCATTTCCTCCCCGGTGAGGTACACCAGCAAATATTCCCCGCTTTTCAAGGCCGTGCCTTCCGGGAACGCCCATTTTTGCAGGTTCTTTTCACTGTCCGACAGCCAGCAGCCGGAAAGATTCACTTTCTTTTCCCCGGCGTTGTAAATTTCCACCCAGTCATGGGCCTCCCCCTGGAGATACACCCCGTTGGAGGCCATCACTTCGGAAAAAACCACTTCCGCCGATGCCGGAAAAATCATCAGCCAGCACAGGCCAAACAGCCACAAAAATTTCTTCATCCTGTTTCCTTTCAGAAATACAAGGGGTTTTCCTTCTTTTTCTTATCGGGGTCGATGAATTCCACTTCCATGCGGTCAAAGCCCACGCTTTCCACAAAATGGTCCGGCAGGAACCGGGCCTGGGAAAACTGATCCCAATCCCGTTCATGCCGGGGCAAAATCATGGGCCGGGGCACGTCCAATTTCTGGCAGGCCCCCTCCAGCGCCTCCTGCCAGTTTTCCAGCGTGCAGGGGGCGGTGATATCCTTATCTATTCGGTTTTTGCGCATCAGGCGCACCCAGATTCCGGTAGCCATGGGGCATTCTCCTTTATTTCAGCAGTGCTTCCAGTTCCAAAGGGGTGTAAAAAAACGTGGGGGTATCAAAAGAAGGTTCTGCCATCAGCACCGGGGGCAGGTAAAACGCCACTCGGCCCTCCGCCACCGCATAGAAATGAATGGCCGGGCTGAATTCCAGTTCAAAGGTTTCCCGGTCCACATCGCTGCGGCAGATGCCCTGCTTTTGCAGTTCCTGAAACTGGACATAAATTTCAGGCAGCACGGCGGCGGCGATCTGATCCGTGGAATCCCCCACCATCACCACGCCCCGCAAGGTGAGGCTTTCCCCCAGATATTCGCCCCCCATATCAAAGGTGAGGCTTTCCAGGGAAAGGAAGGTGCCTTCTTCCCCCCGGGTTTGGCTTTTTTTCTGCAGGATGGATAAAAACCTTTCGTCGCTGCACTTTACGTCAAAAGTGTGGTGCACTTCGTTTTTGCCGTCATAGCGCATATCCGGGGAATTGGCAAACATGGGCAGCACCAGCTGGGTCATTTCATCCAGGGCCATTTTATAGGTATCGTTCACCATCAGGGCGGCATAGCTTTCGCCCCCCACCTGGGGATAATCATAGGTGAAATGATACACCCAGTTTTCTTCATCCGGGAAATACATCTCCCCTTCCAATGGCCACACCACGCCTTCCGGGGCCTTACTGGAAAGGGAAAGGGCCGGCACCTCCGTTGCCAAAGGCGCCTTTTCCCCCTCCTTTTCCCCGGGCTGCAGGTAGGCCATAAGCCCTCCCACAAGCAAAAACAAAACCAGGGCCGCCCCAAACAAAAGGGGCTTTTTCATTTTCTTATCCAACGGCGCCACCCCATACCATAAAGGAATTGCGGATCATTTCGCCGTACAGCAAATATTCCCCCTGCCTTTCCGCCGGGAATTCCATCCGGACGGTGTAAGCATATTCCAGGCCCTCCACGGCGATATACATTTCAAAGAAATCTTCGCCGTAGGTGTAGAAATGGCCGAAATCTTCGTTCTGCACCAGCACTTCCCCGGTGGGGTCGTTCATATAGGCTTCCAGCGCCGCCAGATAGCCGGGGTTTTCATAGGAAAGCACCGTCAGGGTTTCCCCTTCCGCCATCTGCCACACCATGTGCTGGGTGGAGCCATCCACTTCCTCAAAGCCGGTGGGCAGGCTGAAGGAATAGCCGTACACTTCGTTATCCACCGTGCCCCATTGCAGCACGTCCCCGGCCCGGTATTCCGGGCTGAGGGCATCGCAGGAAACCACGGTGAAGCCGAATTCATTTTCTTCGTCATACTTCAGGGTCAATTTGCAGTGATGCAGGTAGGCCCCTAATTCTTCCGGCTCCTCCACCGTGTACACATCGCCGTACACCGTGGCATATTCCCCGTCAAAGGAAGCCGTGTAAACATACACCTTCACATCCTGCTGCAGCACTTCGCTCACCGCTGCGTTCATTTCCGTCTGCAGCCCGGTGCCGATATCAATATCCATGGCCTGCATATCCCGGCCGGTGGCGGCCAGGGCCGCCCCTGCCTGCACAAAAAGCACCGCCGTCAATAATACCGCTGCCCATTTTTTCATGGTTCTTCTCCTCCTTCGTCCATCAACCGGGCCATTTGCAAAGCAGCCCGGTTTCCTTCCCCCACGGCCTTGCCCATCTGATAGGGCAGGCCCGTCACATCCCCGGCGGCAAACACCCGGGGGATGTTGGTGTGGCCATCCGCATCGGTGATGATTTTTCCGTTCTCCGTTTCCAGCTTGCCAATCAGCTGGCTGAGGGCCACCGCCGGCCGCAAAACAAACACCCCGGCGTAGGTTTCTTCCCCCGTTTCCCATTGCACCTTCACCTGATTTTCCTCCGCCATAAGGGACAGGGGCTTTTCCTTCATCACCTGCACCTTATCCGAAAGGGCGGAAAGGTCGTGGGCCTTTTCCGGGTAATAGGAAACGCTTTTTGCAATGCCGCTCAGGAAATTGGCATCCTCCACCGCTTCCTGAAAACTGCCGATCACCGCCACATCCTGCCCTTGATAGAACATGCCGTCGCAGGTGGCGCAATAGCTCACCCCCCGGCCCAATAATTCCGCTTCCCCGGGCAGGCCGATTTTCCGGGATGCCCCGGTGGCAATCAGCAGGGTTTTGCAGGTGAAAATATCGTTCCCGGCCAATACCGTGATTTTCTTTTTCCCCGGCTGCACCAATTGCACCACGGCCTTTTTCATTTCGGCCCCGGCCCGAATCACCTGTTCGTGCATGATATGCAGCATATCCATGCCGCTCATTTCAGGCATACCGGGGTAATTATCCACCCGGTGGGCTTTTTCCAGCGCCCCCGGCCCGGCATACAGCATCAGTACCGTTTTATTTCGCATCCGCAGCGTCAGGGCGGCTGCACAGGCCGCCGGCCCGGCGCCGATCAAAATACTATCCACCGTCATTTTCCATGGCCCTCCGTTGATTTTCAGGCAAAAACTGCATAGCAGCCCATTTGCAGTATACCACACTCCCATCATTCTTTCCACATAAATTTGAAAAGAATTTGTAACATTCCTTGGCTTTACGCCTGTACGAAAGCAGGAAATTATGGTATACTGGCCCAAACGCAACAAACCCCAGCAAAAGGAGGGCTTTCATGCGCAATATTGCCATTTTTGCCCATGTGGACGCCGGAAAAACCACCGTCAGCGAACAGTTGTTATCCCACGCCGGGGCCATTCGCCAGATTGGCAAAGTGGATGACGGCACCGCCCATACGGACAGGCTGGCCGTGGAAAAGCGCCGGGGCATTTCCGTGCAGGCATCCGGGGCGCTGTTCCAATGGAAGGGGGAAGATATCAACCTGATTGATACCCCCGGCCACAGCGATTTTTCCGCCGAGGTGGAACGCTCCCTCTGGGCGCCGGACGGGGCCATATTGGTCATCAGCGCCGCCGAAGGGGTGCAGCCCCAGACGGAGGTTTTATTCCGTGCGCTGAAACAAAACCGCATCCCCACCCTTTTATTCTTTAATAAAATGGACCGGGAAGGGGCCGATGTACAATCCGCCCTGCAATCCTTCCGCCGTCTTTTATCCCCCGGCGGCTGTTTGCTGGAAGAGAGGGAAGGGCTGATGGAGATCCTTTCCGAATATGATGATAACGTGATGGAACACTACCTTGCAGGGGATATTTTTCCCGATGCCAAGCTGTTTCCCCTGGTGAAGCGGGCCATGCAGGAAATGCAGCTGTTCCCGGCGCTTTCCGGCTCCGCCCTGAAAGACCGGGGCATAGAGGAATTACTGGACGCCATCCTCACGTTCCTTCCGCCCCCTTCCGGCAGCGCTTCGGATCCCCTTTGCGCCGTGGTGTTTTCCGCCAGTCAGGATCCCTTGCTTGGAAGAGGCGTGCAGGTGCGGCTTTTTTCCGGCACGCTGCAAAACCGGGACGCCATCCCCTACAAGGAAGAACAGCGGAAAATCACCCAGATCCGCCTGCCCTCCCCGGACGGCCGGGGCAAGGATTGCGGCAAGCTGGAATGCGGCCAGATCGGCACCCTCTACGGCCTTTCCGATTTGCCCATCGGCACGGTATTGGGGGATGAACATCTTCTGCCCCGGCCCATTCACCAG
>JAZUQI010000143.1:0-5339 GCA_045605625.1 Clostridia bacterium | reverse complement strand
ATTGGCTTGCAGGTCATAAGCCGCCGGGTATACGTCATGGCTGCCTTCCGGCACTTCCTGATAGGTGTCCGTGGCCACGGGGGCGAAGGTGGCGGCATCCTGATAGTGGATGACCACGTTCACCGGCTGCACCGGGGGCTTTACGTAGTTGTACAGGAAAGTCACTTCCGGCATATCTGCGCCGTTTTCGGAAACGGTAACGGTGTAGTAAGCGTTGCCGGTGAGTTCGTAATTGGCCAGCAGGTCATAAGCCGCCGGGTACACGTCATGGCTGCCTTCCGGCACTTCCTGATAGGTGTCCGTAGCAATGGGGGCGAAGGTGGCGGCATCCTGATAGTGGATCACCACGTTCACCGGCTGCACCGGGGGCTTGACATAATTATAGTAGAAGATCAGTTCGGGCATATCGGCCCCCAGCTCATTCACGGTGACGGAATAAGAGGAATTGCCCGTCAGTTCGTAGTTGGGCTGCAGGTCATAGGGGGCAGGGTACACGTCATGGGTGCCTTCGGGCACTTCCTGATAGGTATCCGTGGCCACGGGGGCGAAGGTGGCGGCATCCACATAATGGAGCGTAACGGAAACGGGGCGCACTTCGGGCTTCACATAACGGTAGAGGAAAGTGATTTCCGGGAAATCGGCCCCGTTTTGGGAAACCGTAACCACGTGATAGGTGGCCCCGGTGAGTTCATAATTGGCAGGCAGATTCTGGGGATTGGGATACACTTCATGCCGGCCCTCGGGCACTTCCTGCCAGGTATCGGAGGCCACGGTGACATAGCTGTCCGCATCCTGATAGTGGATGATGACGTTCACCGGGTTTACCGGGGCGGAGGGCAGGGCAGGCAGGGGGGAAGAGGTGGATACATACAGCCGCAGCATTTTGCCCAGCTGGCCGTCTGCGGTGTAAGCCTCAATTTCCAGGGGCAGGGCCATGGAAAGATCATTCCCGGCATCCATCACCAGATCCGAAAGAGGCGTGCCGTTTTGCACGCTGAACATGGGATACTGGCCGGTTAAATCCTGCAGAAAAAGGGACGCCTGCTCCAAAGCGACGCCCTGGGGCAATTGCAGCCAATAGCTGTCCGCATAGCCCTCATAGGGGATGGGTTCCGCTTCCACCAGCTGGGGAATGCCAAGGGCAGGGTCCATATACTGGGCGGAAAGGCGGAAGGGGTTATCCTGCTGGGCCAGGCCCCCCAGGGGAAGCAGCCCCACCAGGAACACTGCGATCAGCAGGAACAGTTTCAGTTTTTTATGTGTACACGTCATGGTCAAAGGCCTCCTTCATGATCCGTGAAAAATAATGAACACTTGTTTCAATTCTATTACATTTCTTCTACATTGTCAATTCCTTCCCGGCCTGTTTCCTTAGAATTTACAGGGTTTCTTCCCTCTCCGGCAGGATTTTTCATTTCCGTGTGGAATACTACACATCTATGGATAAACCGGGAGGCGAAAAGACATGCATGATGATGCCCTTCGTGAAACTTTTTTGAGCAGTGAAGATAAATTCCACGGCGTGATCATTGATGTGGAGCATTGGCAGGTTTCCCTGCCCAACGGCAAAACGGCCCTTAGGGAAGTGGTGCGCCATAACGGCGCTGCGGCCATTGTGCCGGTGGATGATAAGGGGTATGTCACGCTGGTGCGCCAGCACCGGGTGGTGGCCGGCCGGTTCACCTGGGAAATTCCTGCCGGAAAATTGGATTCCCCGGATGAGGATCCCTTCGCCTGCGCCAAGCGTGAACTGGAAGAGGAAACGGGCCTTCGGGCGGAAAACTGGCGTTTGCTTTCCAGGATTGATACCACCCCCGGCTTCTGCACGGAGCGTATCGCCCTGTACCTGGCCACCGGCCTTTCCCAGCACAACACCCACCCCGATGAAGATGAATTTTTGCATATCACCAAAATTCCTTTGGCGGAAGCGGTGGAACTGTGCCTGAAAGGGGAACTGAGGGATAGCAAAACCGTGATCGGCCTTTTAATGGCCGGGCAAATTCTGGGCATTTCTCCCTCCCCCTTTGTGCAGGATGCATCTATACAACGCACCGGTGCCCCTGCTTCTTCCCATCTGGCCAAATAAAATTTGAAGGAGAGGGGTTTTTCCGTGAAAAAAGAAAAGCATCCCGTATACCACTGGGTGATGGCCGGGTTCATTGCCCTGCTTGCGGTGGGCATTCTGATGTTTATTTCGGCGGTGCTGCTGGGCGAAAACTGGATCATGCCCGGCCCGGCCCAATCGCTGTAAATAAAGGGGAAAAATATGCAGCATTATACAGCCTTGTTTGCCAATTTGCCCCGGATTGAAACGGAGCGGCTGGTGCTGAGGCCCTTGCAGATGAAGGATGCAAAAGATATGTACGCCTACGCCAGGGACCCGGAGGTGAGCCGCCACGTTTTGTGGGATGCCCACAGAAGTATATGGGAAACCCGGCAGTTTCTGCACTTTGCCAAAGGGCAATACAGAAAGGGCCTGCCCGGCTCCTTCGCCATGGAGCTGAAGGAAAGCGGCCGCATGATTGGCACCATTGGGTTCATGTGGGTGAACCCGGATTTCAAAAGCGCCGAAGTGGGTTACAGCTTAAGCCGGGATTGGTGGAACAAGGGGCTGATGACGGAAGCCTTGCAGGCCACGCTGCGTTTTGGTTTTGAAGAACTGAAACTGAACCGCATCGAAGCCCAGCATGAAACGGAAAACCCGGCATCCGGCCGGGTGATGGCCCATTGCGGCATGCAGTTTGAGGGCATTTTGCGGCAACGGGTGATGAATAAAGGCTGTTTCAGGGATGTGGCCCTGTACGCCATTTTGAGAAGCGACTGGCAAAAATAAAAAAGGAGATACATTTTATGTTCAGCTACAAAACACGGGGCACCTGCTCCACCCAGATTGACCTGGAAATTGAAAACGGCATCATCACCCATTGCGAATTCCACCGGGGCTGCCGGGGCAACACCCAGGGCCTGGCCAAGATGGTGATTGGCCGCAAGGCGGAAGAAGTTAAGCAGCTTCTGCGGGGCGTGGAATGCCGGGGCAACACCTCCTGCCCGGATCAGCTTTCCCACGCCATTGAAGCGTATCTTTCAAAACAGGCCCAGTAAAAAGAAAGGAAGGAAATGCCTTATGTCCACGAAAAAGCAACAGGAACGCAAAAAAATGATGGTGCGCATCATCTGCATCGCCCTGTGCGCCATTATGGTGCTGAGCACGGTGGCCGCCGTATTTCTGGCGTAATTTCCTGTAAAATCAGGGCTTTACAGAAAATTGTTTCCATTGTATAATCTTATTTGACTATTGTCTTTGAAAGGCGGTTTTTCTCATGTTTGATTGGTTCTTTGGTATCACCAATGCAATGGCCGAAGCCACCGGCGCCGATACGGCTGCCGTGGTGGAAGGCGCAGAACAGATGGTGGAAGAAGTAAACCCCGTTGCGGCGCTGCTCACTTCTTTCCTGCCCCTGATTCTGATGGGCGTTGTTTTCTATTTCTTCCTCATCCGTCCCCAGCGCAAGAAGGATAAGAAAGTAAAGGAAATGCTCAACGCCCTCAAGCCCGGTGACCGTATCACCACCATCGGCGGCATCTACGGCACCATCATGTCCATCAAGGACGAAACCATCACCCTGGCCGTGGGCAGCCAGCGCACCGAAATGGTGGTTACCCGTTGGGCCATCCGTCAGGTGGAAGAAGTTTCCGTGGAAAACGACGGCGAAATTCTGGCCTAAGCGGAAGAAAACCTGCATATATCCCTGTGGGGGAGTAGCCGGCGGCGCAGCTGCGCCGTGACGTTATCGACATACTGGCGGCCTTGCCGTCCGGTAACGCCTGAAACGGCAAGACCTGCAAGACAGACGGGAACGTGAACCGGCTGTTTTGCAGGTTTTTCTTATGAGAAACGGAGGAAAGAGCAATGCAACTGACGGATATCCTGCTGCTTGCGGTGGGACTGAGCATGGATGCCTTTGCGGTGGCCATTTGCAAAGGGCTGGCCCTGAAAAAAATCACGCTGAAAAATGCCGGTGTGGTGGGGGTATGGTTCGGGGGTTTTCAGGCCCTGATGCCTTTATTGGGGTATCTGATCGGCCGGCTGTTTGCCGGGGTCATTCAGGCGGCCAGCAGCTGGATTGCCTTTATTTTGCTGGTCCTCATCGGGGGCAACATGATCAGGGAAGCCTTTGACCAGGAGGAAGAGGAAACGGATGCCGCCCTGGGGGTGAAAACCATGTTTTTGATGGCGGTGGCCACCTCCATTGACGCCATGGCGGTGGGGGTCACCTTTGCCCTGACCGGCACGTATGGGAATATTTTCGTGTCCGTCCTCATCATCGGCATCACCACCTGCCTGCTGTCCATGGCCGGGGTGAAGGTGGGCAGCGTGTTTGGCGCCCGGTATGAAAAAAAGGCGGAAATCCTGGGCGGCGTGATTTTGATTTTGCTGGGGCTGAAAATCCTATTGGAGCATTTCGGCGTTTTGTAAGAAAAATTTCCGTTGACTTTTTTCGCTTTTCATCGTATGATGATGGGCAGATGCAAGGAAGGAGAGAGTACCGTTTTTGCTTCGTCTGAAAGAGAGCTGCGGAAGGTGAAAGGCAGCGGCGAAGGGAATGGGAACATGGCTCCGGAGCATGGGAGGGCAAGCACGTTCAGCCTTCCCCGGCCGCACCGATAACTGCGATGAATGAAGGCGCATTTGGAAAAAATGCGTGAATCAGGGTGGTACCGCGTGTATTCAACGCCCCTGTGCTGAAAAGCGCAGAGGCGTTTTTCATTTCATTCTGAATTACCTGAAGGAGGTTTTTCCCATGTGTGACAACTGCAAAAAGCCCTATTACATCACAACCCCCATTTACTATCCCTCCGGCAACATGCACATCGGCCACACCTACACCACCGTGGCCGCCGATACCATGACCCGGTTCAAGAAAATGACGGGCTATGATGCCTATTTCCTCACCGGCACCGATGAACACGGCCAGAAAATTGAGCAGAAGGCCGCCGAAGCCAATGTGACCCCCAAGGAATATGTGGATAAAATTGTGGCCAACACCAAGGAACTGTGGAAGCTGATGAACATCGAATATGATGATTTCATCCGCACCACCGATGAACGTCACGAAAAAATTGTGCAGAAAATTTTCCGCCAGTTCTACGAACAGGGCGATATTTACAAGGCCTCCTACGAAGGCCAGTACTGCACTCCCTGTGAATCCTTCTGGACGGCCAGCCAGCTGGTGGAAAAGGACGGCGTGAAGGTGTGCCCGGACTGCGGCCGCCCCACGGAACTGGTGACGGAAGAAAGCTATTTCTTCCGTATGAGCAAGTATCAGGATTGGCTGATT
>JAZUQI010000142.1:0-1557 GCA_045605625.1 Clostridia bacterium | reverse complement strand
GTTTATTCTGCTTTTGCCAACCAATTTCAGTTTCATCCAATGCTATTTCCACACGCTCGGCGTTTTGCCACTTTATCAATGCAGGATCTTCCGTTTCAAAGGTGAAAGCGCTCAAAAACAAACCTTCTTCTTCAAGCGGTTTTGTTTTCCTCTCCGGATACCAGACCGTAGTTTCTTTTTGCATTGCTTGAAAAGCGCCGATATCCGTGGTTTCTTCCGCTGGAAACAACTGATAAACAAACCCAGCTTCCCCTTTTCTATCTTCAAAGGGCATCACATAATGGCAGGGTTCCCATTGGGGCATGGCATTTTGCAAGGCGCAAAAGAAACCGATTTTTGTTTTTTCCACAACCAGAATAAAGCGGTTCATGCCTTCCTTCAGATGGACGGAAAACCGTTCTTTATCACCGCTGCGTTCCATAGCGCCGGAGGAAGTGAACACCAATTCCCCATTCAGGTATACCTTAACCGGATTTTTGCAATACAGAAAGAAATTGGAATCCTTGGCCTTGGGGCAGGGCAATTCCCCCATGGCCACAGCCCGATCGCCAACTTTTGCCTCCGGAAAGCGGCGGAAGAAATCAAAGTGATAGGCCCCCTTCCGGTCTGCCTGAATGCCGGTTTCATCAAACGTGCGCCACACATAGGGCATTTCCGGGTTTTCTGCCATATAGCGTTTGGAAAGCAAGCGGATCACCTTTTCCTGATCCGCTCCGCAAACGGCAAAGGCGCTATTTTGTTTTTCAAAATATCTTTCCACGTTTATTCCTCTGTTTCGTTGATTTGGTTCTTTTCAAAATGCATCTTCAGGCTGCTGCCGCCGCAATGCACGTGAATTTCCTTGCCGTCAAAGGGCATCTGGCAATACGGAAGATCATACCGGGGATAACCATGAACGGTCACTTCTTCGCCACCAATTTTCAGTTCCTTGCCCCAACCGCAGGCCATTGCCCCACAGGAAGGCGAAGCATAGGTGAATGCATGGGTATCCCCTTGCAAAGCCCCTTCTTGGAAAGCGCTTCGGAAGGCTTCAAAACTGCCATTTTCCTTTTCGCTGCCCATTTCCACAGCCCATACATTGGCATGGCCCTGCACGATGTATTCATAATCCTGCGCCTTTTCGAACATTTCCTGCCCCTTTTCCCCATACACATGGCGGAACAGGGCTGCATCCTTGGGTTCCCAATAGCCATCGTTCAGGGAAGTGACGGCGATGTATGCCTTTCCCTTCCGGCCAAAGAGGAACCCTTTTTCCTCCACCACTTCATCCATTTCGCCTTTGGGGAAATAGAGATGGGACTGGAGATAATCCACAAAATCCGGCAGGGTGCGATAGATGCAGAAAAGCACATTCTCATGCTGCACCGCCTTGGGCAGGCACAAATTGCCGGCCCAGCGGTTGGGGCGGTTCTGATATTCCAAAGAAGCCGGATTGGTGGTAAACACCACCGCCCTGCCGCCAAGGGACGCCGTCCAGGGATGCTGCTGATAACCCATGCGGCCTTTTCTGAAATCCTGGGCGCAGCTGAGGATATAATCTTCCGTTTTTTTCGTGTG
>JAZUQI010000141.1:0-3469 GCA_045605625.1 Clostridia bacterium | reverse complement strand
AGATGAGCGTCAGGTACTGGTTGCCGCCGGCCAGGGCGGTGAGGGAGTTGCCCAGGGTCTGGCCAATGCCGGTGAGGGTGATCATCCCCACGATGATACCGGCCATGCCGCAGGCTACGGCCACGGAAAGCACGTTCCGGGCACCCTTATCCAGGGCAGCCACCACGTCCACACCGGTGGAAACGGCGGTATCCAGGGCGATTTTCCCGGCGGAAGCGGCTTCCTTGCGGGCCTTACGGGCTTCCACGGCGCCGGTGATGCCAATCACCAGGTGGCGGATGATGTCACAAATCACGCAGGAGGCAATGCCAACCAGGGCGGCAAAAATGGGGGTATAGCCCAGGGAAAGGAAGGCCAGGATCACAAGCAGGGGCAAAATCAGATAGCCGCTGCGCTTTACCAGGGGCAGGAATTTGGGCATATCCGCCTTGTTCATGCCCACCAGGCCGTATTTCCTGGCTTCAAATTCGATGATGATGTAAATGCCAACGAAGTACAAAATGGCAGGAATCAGGGCGGCCTTCACCACTTCGGTGTAGCTGACGCCCACGGATTCGGCCATCAGGAAGGCGGCAGCGCCCATAACGGGGGGCATGATCTGGCCGCCGGTGGAGGCGGTGGCTTCCACGGCTGCGGCAAAATCCTTGCGGTAGCCCAGCTTCTTCATCATGGGGATGGTGAAGGAGCCGCTGCCCACGGTGTTGGCCACGGAGCTGCCGGAAACGGTGCCTTCCAGGGCACTGGCAAGCACGGCCACCTTGGCCGGGCCGCCCCGCTTATGGCCGGCAATGGCATTGGCAAAATCGATGAAGAAAGTGCCCACTTCCGTGCGTTCCAGGAAAGCGCCGAACAGCACAAACAGGAAAATGAAGGTTGAGGATGCGCCAAGGGGCGTGCCCATGATGCCTTCGGTGGTGTACACCAATTGCTCAATGATTTGCTTGACGGATTTACCCCGGTGGGCCAGCAGGCCGGGCATATAGGGGCCAAAGTGAGCATACAGAAGGAACACGGCGGCCACGCACATGATGGGCAGGCCCACCACACGGCGGCAGCATTCAAACAAAAGCACAATCAGAATGCCGCCGATCCAGATATCCAGGGGCAGCATTTTGCCGATGCGGTTAGCCAGTTCCACATGCTGCAGGGCGCAGTACAGGCACACGCCCATACCGGCCAGGGACAGGATGATATCATAAATGGGCAATACATCCCGGCGGGCTTTCTTGGTGACGGGGAAAATGAGGAACACCAGCATCATCACAAAGCCCAGATGCAAAGGACGCAGCTGGGTGGCCGGAATATTGGCGGTAAAGGCGGCATACAGCTGCACACAGGAAAACAGAATGCACAGGGCAAACACAACCCACTTCAGCGGCCCCTTCAGATGCCGGGTAACGCTTTCCCGGTCATACTTTTCCATAATGGCCTGCACTTCGCTGTGGGAGGTTTCGAAGGCTTCCTTTTCCTCAGCCTGGGTTAATTTTACGTCTTTTTCCAAAGTGAATACCTCCTGGGTTCGGGAACTTTCATAAAAGGAAGGCGGCGCATGGTGCGCCGCCTGTTCATTTGAGGGATGCGCCTTATTCAGCGGGGAGAGCGTTTACTTCCTGATAATAGCGCTGTGCGCCGGGATGCAGGGGCAGATCGCCAACGCCCACGAAAGCGGAATCCAGGGTGATTTCAGCGGCTTTGGCGTGGGTCAGGATGCCTTCCTGTTCGTAGAGGGCCTTGGTCATGTTATACACCAGTTCTTCGTCCAGGTTGTTGCTGCAAACCAGCAGGGCGGTGATGGCCACGCAGTTCACATCTTCTTCCAGGCCGTAGGTGGCGGCGGGCAGCTTCAGGTTGGCATAGGTGGGATGGGCAGCGATCAGGTTCTTCACTTCTTCATCGGTGAGGGCGATCAGCTTCACATCCACGGTGCTGCCCAGTTCCGTGATGGCAGCATTGGGAATGCCGGCGCAGATGAAAGCGGCGTCGATCTGCTTGTTCTTCAGGCCGTCAGCGCTTTCGGAGAAGGACAGGTACTGGGCGTCAATATCGTCCAGGGTGAGGCCGGCGGCTTCCAGAATATGCAGGGCGTTGGTGTACACACCGCTGCCGGCGGCGCCGATGGAGATGCGCTTACCGGCGAAATCAGCGATGGAATTGATGCCGCTGTCCGCACGGGTGACGATCTGCACGTATTCGGCGTACAGGGAGGAAACCACGGAGAAGGAAGTGATCTGTTCGCCTTCGAAGGAATCCGTTCCGGTATAGGCGAACCAGCTTACGTCGTTTTGCACGGTGCCCAGATCCGCTTCACCGGCGTTGATCTTGCGCAGGTTGGCAGCGGAGCCGCCGGTGGCTTCGGCATTGGCACGCACGCCGTCGATGGTCTGGTTAAAGAGGTTGGCAATATCGCCGCCCAGGGGGTAATAGGTGCCGGTGGTGCCGCCGGTGGCAATGGTGAGGAACGTGGCAGCGGATGCAGAGGACACAGCGCCCATCAGCATCATGGCAGCCAGCAGGATCGCCATAAACTTTTTCATGTTGTTTCCGCCTTTCACAAAGAAATTCTTGAATTTGTTTTCATTTTACATGGTAAATTTTCATTCCGCAAGGGAAATAACGGAAGGAAAGGGCAAAAATACATTTTCAGTACAAAATGATGGATATATTTCGCCAAATTTGCATTTTTTCTGTCGCAAGTTGCAAAAAAAGAAGCATCCGGTGGGATGCTTCATGAAAACTGTGCTGGAAAATATCACAGAACCGTTTCCGGGGCGGTGAAGGGCAGGGAAAGGCTTTCGGCCACGTTTTTGTTCACGCACTTGCCGCCGTAGATGTTGATGCCGTTCATGATGCCGGGGTTCTTTTTCGCCGCTTCTTCCAGGCCCAGGTTGGCAATCTGGGTGCCGTAGCGGATGGTGGTGTTGGCCAGGGCCACGGTGGAGGTATAGGGCACGGCGCCGGGCATATTGCCCACGCAATAATGCACCACGCCTTCTTCGATATAGATGGGATCATCATGGGTGGTTACATGGCTGGATTCGCAGCAGCCGCCTTGGTCAATGGCGATATCCACAATGACGGCGCCTTTCTTCATCAGCTTCAGATGCTCACGGCGCACCAGCTTGGGGGTGGCGGCGCCGGGAATCAGGACGGAGCCGATCACCAGATCCGCTTCCTGCAAAGATTTGCGGATATTGGCTTCGGTGGAGTAGAGGGTGGTAACGGAGGCACCGAAAATATCTTCCAGATAGGCCAGGCGGTTGGGGTTTACGCCCAGAAGCGCCACCTGGGCATCGATGCCCACGGCGGCCTTGGCGGCATAGGTACCGGCGATACCGCCGCCGATGATGACGATCTTGCCCCTTTCCACGCCGGGCACACCGCCAAGCAAAATGCCCCGGCCACCGTAGCTGCTTTCGATGTACTTGGCACCTTCCTGAATGGAAAGACGACCGGCAATCTGGCTCATGGG